>JANNSF010000200.1:0-32802 GCA_031402315.1 bacterium
CATATTCTGGATGCTATGCACTATCAGGGTGCGCTCCGCATAGTTCGCCGCGAAAATGGCATACGACTCTATGGTATACAGGTGCAAGAGCCGGCAATTCGTGACAAGGCAGAACAAAGTTCCCGGCTTGATTCGCTGATCGACATGGTTTTTTGTCTTTATGCGCCGATGCCGGAGGCGAGCCTAAATTCGCTCCTGGCGCGTCTGCGTCTGGCGACGCCGCAGTGGGAAAAAGAAGTTCGTCCGGCGATCAAGCGAGCAAAAACACGTTTTGAAAAAACGGAGATCGGCGGCGTGAAATGGTATTGGCCCAAACGGGAAGCGCCTGTCAATGCAGACGGCGATCGGGTTCGGTTCCTCGCGCCGTTTGATCCGCTGGTATGGGATCGAAGGCGCTTTGAAGTGTTTTGGGGATGGGCTTATCGTTTTGAAGCGTACACACCCAAGACCAAACGAAAGTTTGGCTATTACGCGATGCCGATGCTTTGGCGTGAGCACGTTATTGGTTGGGCCAATCTCACGGTAGACGATTCTAAATTGATTGGCGATTTCGGTTACGTCGCCGGCCCAGCGCCTCGCGACCGGATTTTCAAACAGGAACTTGAAGCGGAGATCGGCAGGATGAAGACATTTTTGAGAGTGCGCTGAGCCACAAGCTCCTATAAAGTCAAAATATCTATTTGTATCATTTACCTGTTTGACTATCTTTACATACACATTGGTTCTTAGTTTTTACTCAACACATTCATATTAGGAGATTTCATGCGACTCGGAAAGAATTTCACGACCATGTTTACGGTTTCTTTGCTTTTTGGCTTTACTTCCTACGCTTTTGCGTCGGGATCCGATCACGCCTTCCAAACGAGCGGCCCAAATATTGCGCTCAAAAAAGTCGCTTCACAAAGCAGCCGTTCGGAGTGGTCCACGCCGACCGATCCACAAGGCGCCGTCGATGGTATCAAGAATGGCAACTTTGGATTTCATACTAATGAGGAACTAAACCCCTGGTGGCAAGTGGATCTTGGCGCCAATTATAAACTCGATTGGGTAGTCCTTAATAATCGCGAAGACTGCTGTTCCGATCGTGCCCGCACGGTGCAGGTGCTTGTCTCAACCGACGGCGTAAATTTCAAAAAGATGTACGAACACGATGGGGGCAATTTTGGGGGCGTTACTTCGGGCGCACCCTTGTTTGTTGCATTGTCCCACAGCGTAGGACGGTATATCCGCTTGCAGCTAAATGAAGTTAATTCCTTTCATCTCGACGAGGTAGAAGTTTTTGGTACGATGTCGTCGGCTTCACCGGCGATCAATAAGAGTGCCACGCAGTGGGTTCCTTTTAATGGAACGATACCGGCTAATGCGGTAGTCGGTGGATCGGAAAATGGAATGCCCATGTACGTTGGCAGGATGGCCTTTCAGGGCGGGCAACATCCCGGAAAAATAATTTCCGGAAAATTTTGCAATATCGGCTGGGGCGGTAAGGAATATTCATTTGACAAAGGATTTGAAGTTTTGACGGCGCCTGCGAATTCTCTAACCTGGGTGGAATACACGGGAGCGGTTCCGACGAATGCGATTTTTGGAGGCTTCAATGATGAGGCCGGACGCGAGCCTTTGTATATTGCCAAGCATGAATATAATGGCGGGGTCCATTGCGGAAAACTTTGGGCCAATGCTTGTAATATCGGATGGGGCGGCAAGGAGATTGTCCTGAATCAGAAGATTTATGTTCTAGCCACCGCGCCGACGAAATTCAAATCGACCGGTCAAAAAGGAAGCTATACATCCTGGGTAGAAAAGTGGGAATTGCCAACCGCCGGAAAATCGGCCGTCGTATTCACAGCAGTGGCCGCAAACGATATTCATATTGCTTTTTCCGGCGCGGCGAAGACGCTTGATCCTATGTATGAAATTGTCATCGGTGGATGGGGTAATACCAAAACTGCCGTCCGCAGGAAATCCCAGGGTCCGGGCATTGCCGAGAAACTCGGCGGTATTCGTAAACCGGGCGTTGCGGATCAATATTGGATGATGGTCGATAAGGATACAAAGACGATCTCCGCGGGTTTCGGTCCATACGTCGGACAAAATGTGGTCATCGAAACCAAGGATCCTAATTTTCTTTCGAATGTAAAGTATGTTGCATTTTCAAGTTGGAATACACCGATCGAATTTTGGGATGTGAATACTTATTCTATGGAAGGCGGGCAATAGCGGCCGAAGCGCTTCGTTCCAAGAGATTAATTTTAAACCGTTGTTGGGCATCCGGCAACGGTTTTTCTGTTAACAACCGACAATGAATTGGCCCGGTGGCCGCTATCTTTGTCTAACCGAGATTGCCTTATCCAATTTCGTTTCGTACGTTTGGATGATATTAGAAAATAGACTTACTAAATTGAGGGAGAAAATGAAAAAGAAATTCATCGTTGTATGCTATAGTATGTTGATTCTTTCGAGCGCGGCTTTTGGGCAAAGCGACAGTGTGGTGTTTGCCAAGGGATTAAAATCCCTGCAGTTTTCCGTTGCGGATTTTATACAACTCTCCTCCTTTCAGGGGTCTCTGATTTCTTACCGCGTATTTAGATCCGATAAGTCAGCGACACGAATTGGCATTACGGCAAATGGAAATCATGTCAATAATAACCATAAGTATACCAGCATCCCGGTTGATACGTCCAAATATGAACGGCATGACAAGTTTTCGGAAGCCCACGTGAGTCTTTATGTACTTCGGCAAAACTACTTCAAAAAGTCCGGTATTCTAAATATGTATTATACGCTGGGTATGGTGACCGGATTTGACCATTCCTATTATAATGATCGTCGTCAAAATTATTTCTATTCAAGAAATATGGCCTCGATCGGGCCGGTCGCTTCCGTTGGATTTGAATGGATGTTTTACAAAAACTTTACTCTGTCGGCGGAATATATGTCTGAAGGCCGATTTTCCTATGGGAAGGAACGTGAACAACATGGCAATTACGGCCAAGATACGAATTACCGTCGTGATGCTACGATTGACAGCTACTCTTTCTTCAGCAAAGGTGTGCTCTTCGGGCTGTCCGCTTTTTTCTAAATAGAATAGAGATTGGAATTCATCCGTCATTTGCATTAGCTTTTTTGCATGATTGATTTCAAACTGAGACCGTGGTCATTGGACGATATCGACTCGCTCGTGCCACAAGCAAATAATTATAATATTGCCAAAAATCTGACCGATGGATTCCCGCATCCTTATACGCGCGAGAACGGGCTGAAATTTATTGAAATGACGACGAAGGATGATCCGATTCATATCTTTGCCATCGAAATTGCCGGTGTGGCGTCGGGAGGAATTGGTATTCACCCGCAGACGGACATTCATCGCAGGAATGCGGAACTTGGTTATTGGCTGGCTGAAAAGTATTGGGGACAAGGCATTATTACTCGAGCTATTGCCCAAATGGTGGATTTTGCATTTCGCACATATGACATCGATCGAGTTTTTGCACGACCGTTTGGAAGCAATCTTGCGTCACAGAGAGTTTTGGAGAAAGCGGGTTTCAGACTCGGAGGGCGATTTGAAAAAACACTATATAAAAACGGCTCATACGAGGACGAATTGATCTACGCCGTCCGTCGCGGTGACTGGGCCGGACATTCTCGATGACCAAAATCTACATATTCACGATCATCACGATGGCTGCATTTGCGGCTAATTCGATTTTATGTCGTCTGGCGCTTCATCATACGGCGATGGATGCTGCGACATTTACCGCGATACGTCTTGTTTCCGGCGCTCTGGTTTTGTGGTTGATCGCTCCGCGGCATGAGAGCAAATCCATTTCGTGGCGCCCTTCCTTTGCGCTGTTTATTTACGCCGTTACATTTTCTTTCGCCTATAAAAATCTTACAGCGGCAACGGGCGCCTTACTCTTATTCGGCGCGGTTCAGGTGACCATGATTTCCGCCGGATTGCGTTTCGGCGAAAAAATGAATCTCCAAAAAATACTTGGCATGGTGATGGCGATGAGCGGACTGGTATGGCTTGTACTTCCGGGCATTGAGGCACCGCCTGCACAAGGAGCCATTCTGATGACTATTGCGGGAACCGCATGGGGAGTTTATTCTATCATAGGACGACCAGCTGTCGATCCTACGGTAGCGACGGCTGTTAATTTTCGGCGCGCGGCATTGCCGGCGATTTTGCTTGCTGTCGCTTGTCTGCCTTGGGCGTCCTGGGATTTGTCTGGTTGTCTTTACGCAGTCTTGTCGGGGAGTATTGCTTCCGGACTTGGCTACGTCATCTGGTATAAAGTTCTGCCTTCCCTCAAGGCGGCTAGTGCGTCTTCGTTTCAACTTAGTGTGCCATTAATTGCGGCGTTTGGCGGCGTTATTTTTTTGGATGAAACGTTGTCGATTCGATTTGCAGTGTCAGCGTTACTGATTCTTGGCGGAATTGTTATGGTATTGCGCGGGCGATAGGTGAATCGGATTTTCAAACTCAATCTCTTCCTAAATGCCGGTATATTTCGATACAATGACTTAGGAATAAGTGGAAGACTATTCCTAGATCCCCATATTAGCAAGAAACGTGGCGACATAATTGATCCCATCCACGAGCCGCGGGTGAGAGAGTTCGAGGCCGCTCACGGATGCATTCAGGGATTCGATGGAAAGGCGATGAAGCATGGGGTTTTTTTCGGGCCGCATCGCTTCATGCGTTGCGCGCTCCATGGAGTCCACGATCGCGATCGCATCATCCGCCCGTGATTTGTGAAATTCGGTCAATTCCGGCTTCACTTTACCAAGCAAGCGGAGGAGATGAATTTTATTTTCATCCTTGATCGAATGTTTCTGCCGAATAGCCTCTTCAATCTTTTCAATACGTTTGTGAATCATACGAACTCCTTCGGTCATCGATGTAGTGTAATATCGGAACAATTTGATGAACACGGTATGATAATTGTCAGGAAATGGTCGCAAGACCCATCAGGACTGTCCGCATTTAGTTCCCATAAACAAGTTCAAATTTCTCTTGACTTGCCGTCGATTTCAGATAGATTGATCTATCGTAAATAATATTAGGGTAAGTTTAAATAAGGAGTCTTAAATGAAAATCTTAAAGTTCTTGGTCATGGTGCTGGTGGTAAGCGCCTCCGTGCTGGCTAAAACGTGGACAGTATCCAATCGACCGGGTTCTAATTTTGCGACACTGTCGAGTGCGGTAGCCTCCGGCTCAGTCTTGGCAGGCGATACGATACTCGTCACCGGTGCAGCAACATCTTATGCGGGATTTACAATTAGTAAGAAGTTAACGATTATAGGCCCCGGATATTTCCTTGGTGAGAATACAGGTTTGCAAGCGGATACGAATGCAGCCAAGATAAATTCTAGCGTTACCATAAATAGTCAAGGAACGACTATTATGGAGTTCATTTTTTGCAAGGTTTGTGGGTCAACGCAGACAATGTAACGATCACGCGTTGCCGGATGCAGGGTACTACCCTCGGTGAATACCCAATTTATATTTACGGTAGGGATAGTATCATCATCCGTCAGAACTATATAACCCAATCCCAATCTTACTACCATTGCGTTACAGTTGTAAGCGGTGCGTCTCAGATTTTCATTCAAAATAATTTTATCGACTACACAGGCGGGAACACTAGCTATGGCGCTATTGATATTAATGGGACCATGAGCGGGGACATTTCAAACAATGTCATTAATGGTGACGTCGATAACGTCGGCGGGGGATTTACATTTAATAATAATATCTTGCGATCGGGTACTTTTTCTACGACCGGCGTTGTGCCCTATAATAATATCGGCAATAGTACGCAGTTTGGCACTTCAAACGGCAATCAGCAAAATGTCAGCATGACCGGAGTTTTTGTAAGCTCTGGCTCCAGCGATGCAAAGTGGAATATTGCGGCGGCAGGTCCTGCAGACAATAATGGATTTGGCGGAATTGATTGTGGCATGTTCGACAATAGTCTCGGCACGGGATACGTTTTGTCGGGTATTCCACCGGTTCCATCCATCTATTTGTTTAATGCTACGGTTGGTGGCTCCACGATTTCTGTCGATGTAAATGTGAAATCTAATAATTAGTAGGCCGAAAACGTGCTAATCCTTCGCGGCTTATGAATAAACTTCTACTCTGGTTAATTCTGACTATAGGGCATATGCATGCCCAGAATATTACGCGGGTCGAGTATTTTATTGATTCGGATCCCGGGTTTGACAACGCAACAACGATTCCTTTTTCTGAGTCACCCAATGTCACGGTAAACGCCCATAGTATTAGTATTGCGGCTTTGGACGGTGGATTTCATACATTGTATATTCGGGCGCGTGACGCCAATGGTAAGTGGTCGGCTATGCAGGCAAAGGCCTTTTACAAAACACCGGCTACCGGCCCTGTTGCGCCGAATGTCACTGCCGTGGAATATTTTATTGATAAGGATCCTGGTCTTGGTCTTGCAACTAACGTGCCCATTACGCCGGGAACCAACGTGGCTCAAAGTGGGATTTCTGTAGGTATTAGTTCATTGTTAGGAGGATTTCACACGTTGTATATTCGGGCCAAAGATGCGGACAGCAATTGGACCGTACTAAGCGCTAAGGCTTTTTACAAAATTCCATCGATTACCGATCCTTTGGCGAATATTGTCAAGATGGAATATTTTGTCGACAAAGATCCGGGCTTTGATAAGGCTTCGAATATATCAATTACTCCGGGAACGGATATTACGAAGAATGAGGTTATCGATATCAGTGCGGTGAGCGGAGGATTTCATACGTTGTATATTCGGGCCAAAGATGCGGACAGCAATTGGACCGTACTAAGCGCCAAGCCTTTTTACAAAACGCCATCGATCACCGACCCGTTGGCGAATATTGTAAAGATGGAATATTTTGTCGACAAAGATCCGGGCTTTGATAAGGCTTCAAATATATTAATTACGCCGGGAACGGATATTACGAAGAATGAGGTTATCGATATCAGTGCGGTGAGCGGAGGATTTCATACGTTGTATGTTCGGGCCAAAGACTCGGACAGCAATTGGACTGTACTAAGCGCTAAGGCTTTTTACAAAACACCGCCCACGGTGGCAGCGCCTTCAAAAATTGTCGAAGTTGACTATTATTTCTTGAAGGGCGGAGTCTCAACGTTGACGCGTGCTTTTACCGGATTTTCGGCGTCGGCCAATGTTGCCCTTAATTTTGTGCCTGATATATCCGGCCTTCAGATCGACAGTACGTATGATATGTACGTTTATGGCAGAGATTCAAGCGGTCTGCGCGGACTGGCTTCCGGCAAGTCATTCATTACTCCCGATGTTGTTCCGGCTATGCCAAAAGCGTTGACAGGCGTCGCCCAAAATGGCCAGATAATGCTGTCATGGAGTAAGAACAACGAATCCGATTTCTTGCGCTATCGCATTTATCGAAGTACTTCACCGAATGCAGTCATTCAAATCGACAGCTCGACCGGCGGAAATGCCGATACATCGAAAACTATTTTTGGCTTGGCGAATGGCACGAATTATTATTTCAGGGTGACGGCGGTTGACTCCGCGTTTCAGGTGAGTGCGTATTCGAATGAAGTGAGCACTTCGCCAGTTGATGCGGTTCCTCCTGCAGTTCCTCAGAGCTTGATTGTAACCGCGGGAGGCCATGCCCAGATAACCATAAAGTGGAAGCCCAATTCAGATCTTGATTTTAGACGCTATCGCATTTATCGAAATACCAGTCCGAACGCGTCTCTTCAAATAGACAGTACGAGTGGAGGAATTACGGATACGATAAGAACATATACGGGTCTTATCCCCGGGACGATGTATTATTTTAGGGTAGGTGCGGTTGACACTTCGTTTAATGTCAGCGCGTACTCGAACGAAGCCAGTGCTGTTCCGCTCGATTTAATGAATCCGGCCTCGCCGCAAAATCTTACCGCGATTGCGGGCAATGCACAAATTGTATTGACCTGGAACAGAAATTCCGAATCCGATTTCAAACGATACCGCATTTATCGAAGCACGTCGCCCAATGCGTCGATTCAATCGGACAGTACGAATGGAGGAAGTACGGATACGATAAGAACCTATACGGGTCTTGTCCCCGGGACGACGTATTATTTTAGGGTAACGGCCGTTGATACTTCGCTCAATGTTAGTACCTATTCAAACGAGGTGAGTGCCATTCCGATTGATTTGTCTCCACCTGCGGCTCCACAAAATTTTTCGGCAACGGCTTATGGATCGGTGGCTACTTTGAAATGGAGAAGAAATTCAGAGCCGGATTTCAAGCGATATCGTATTTATCAAAGTACATCGGCGGGCGCATCGGTTCAAGTTGATTCAACAACGGCCGGCGCTACGGATACTACAAAATCAATAGCCGGACTATCCTTTGGCGTGACCTATTATTTTCGGGCACGTGCCGTGGATACCTCCGGACTTGCCAGCGTGTATTCGAATGAATCTTCAGTGACGACTCCGAATGTATTAAACCTCACGACTTCGATTCTTCAAAATCCCGCTCTTCCAAAATATACGGATGTTTATGTCGTGGCGGATACTCAGCTGATTTCCGCACCGGAAGTTAAAATTTTTATTGGGAATGATTCCACAATTCTCACCATGAACCTTGTGCCTGGTTCTGCGCGAGTTTATAGAGGTTCCTACAGCCTTTTACAAAATGGCAATTATACGATACGGACGTCGGGGACGGCGATCACCGGATCCTCGTCATTGCGTAACCGTTCTTTTACAGCGGTTTTGGCGAAGCCGAAAGAATCTTTGTTCCTAACGACTCCTGATGGACTGGCCGAACTCCGCATGGAACCTGGCATGGTATCATCCGAGGGTTTTATTCTTGGCTTTTCCGACGGTACAGTTGAATTTATATCCGCGTTAAAACTTCAGAGGCCGGCAGAGCTTTCAATAACGATCGATCAGAACATACCGGACGTAGATAAGGCATTTATTTATGAATTGAGGGGTGGGTCTTGGCAAAAACTCAAGACTCGCTTTTACGCATCGGAACATGAACTTCGCACGAAGATTGATCGTTTGGGAACATTTAGGTTCGAGGTTGATCCGGCCTTTGCAGGATCCAATTTAGTGCCGGAGTCCTTTGCATTAAAAAGTAATTATCCAAATCCATTTAATCCTTCAACAACGATTGAATACGATCTTTCAAAAGACGGTGTGATTGAACTTTCGATTTATAATGTGCTTGGTCAAAAGGTCAAAACGCTGGCGGATGGGTATTCATTAGCCGGCAACTATCGCGTCGTATGGAATGGTGATAATAGTAGCGGGATGCGTGCCGCCAGCGGGGTGTATATTTACAGGCTCAGCGTGCCGGGATACGTCCGATCGCGCCGAATGGTATTAATCAAATAGCGATATGAAAAAAATCTTATTAGTCATGATTGGCATGTTTGCGGTGTCTTGCGGAGGCACTAATACAGACTCCTACTCTTCGCTGTTAGAGGAAGGTTGGGCGGCTTTTGAAAGCGGAGATTATGTATCCGCGTACGATCAGTTTTCGGCCGCCATTTCGACAGACGAGACGCGCTCCGAGGCTTATATCGGGCGTGGATGGACGATGATGCGTCGGGATAGCTTGGATGCGGCCATTCGGGATTTTGAATCGGGTTCATCGGATCCGGGTGACGTGTCGCCGGACCTATATGCCGGATGGGCGTTTGCGCTCAATGCACTTCACCAGTACGTTCTTTCTAACACTCAGGCTGCGGAGGCTGTCACAGGAAGCAATGAGGGATGGTCTTTCGAACATGATGACAAACTAAATATCGAAGATTTAAGAATCTTGGAAGCAGAAAATTTTTTCGCAATGGGTAATTTTTCTGCATCCCTACTGAGAGTGCAACTTATCAATTCTAATTTTTCAGCCAACGTATCCTCGGTTCAGGGTCAGGCTCAGCTCGCAGCCGAAATCGAGCGTTTGCGATCGTTGTAGATTACTCTTCATACTGAATCTCCCTCATAATTTCTTAAGCACCGCAGGTCTCCTCAAATTAATTTCCTCAATCAGCATCTCCAATCTGGAGTACCCCTTTCTGGGGATATGCTAATCAGTCAATTGTGCGAATATAGTTGAAACCATTTTTGAGAATGCATGTATACAGATTCGAGGAGCCCGCATTGCTTATTCACAATTTTGAAAGGAAAAATTTATGAAAACAGTATGGGCATTGATCTTACTTGTATCGAGTAGTTTTGCTCAAACGATTAGCTTGTCGGGCGGCGTTACCTCATCAAAACTTGACTGGAGAATTGATAACTCACACTATCACTATCTTGACGATCGCACACCGGGCTATTCAGCATTTGTTGGCGTAGACTACTACTATATTCGTTTTTTCAATCTTTCAAGTCATATAGGCTTTGTCCAAAAAGGCGGCGAGCAGACGGATCGCAAGATTGACAATAATGGCAATGATGTTGGGACATTTACCATAAAGGG
The DNA here is from genome assembly GCA_031402315.1 of bacterium. Classification (GTDB taxonomy): domain Bacteria; phylum CLD3; class CLD3; order SB21; family SB21; genus JANNSF01. The sequence continues at coordinate 10,489 of JANNSF010000200.1, forward strand.
CAGGCTTAACTATCTCTCTCTCAATACCGTTGGAATTTTCAGATATGAATTAGCTCGCGGATTTTCTCCATTTGTGGGCGTTGGACCTCGTCTTGACGTATTACTGAGTCATAATAAACTTTTGGATCAGCTCGAAGAAAGTGAGGATCTGAATGAAGTATCTCTTGGCTTCACACTCCAGACCGGTGTAATGTATAAATTATCACGTTACGAATTTAGTGTGAAAGGGGAGTATCATTTGAATCTGAATAAGATTGCAAAATTTCCAAAAGGCCCGAATAACTCAGGAGGAAGCGTAAACGATGGAACCGGCATTGTTAGTTTAGTTATCGGATACAAGTTGTAGGTGGAGTATCCATTAGCATTTCATTGAAGAACAAAATTTCATAACAACTCAGAAAGAGATTGCACGGGATAATTAAGATGCACAACTTTGATCGTCACGTAATGGTGAATATTTATTGGCGAATCAAAGGAGTGACGACTAAGACAAGAATTGGTATTCTCGGCATCGGTGCCGTGAGCAATCAATATCGATACATGGTTAAAGTTCAAAAGTGATCTCCCGAAAAGTTATATAAAAAAACTGGTCAATGAAGCGTATGCGTATTCGAAGAGTAAAATGAAATCGAAAGAGAATCTGATAACCGGAAGTACCATTACGAAATCTATTTCATCATCCAAACGATCTCCACGCAGGTTCTTGAGTAAAACGTAGTTCTTCATGCTTCATGAACTTGCATTTGTTTCTTAAATTAATGAACATGTAATACACTTAACACATAACAAAAAGGATACTATGCAAAAGAAAATCGAATCGGCCGTAGAAACCATGATTTTTGCAAGCCGCTGGATTCAGGCGCCTTTATATCTCGGGTTGATCATCGGCGGTATTTTATACGCCTACAAATTTTTGGTGGAATTGATCCATCTTTGCGTCAGTATTAATGAAATTACGGAATCAGCTCTGATGCTTGGTGTTCTGACGCTTGTCGATATTACGATGGTCGCCAATCTCCTCATCATGGTCATTATCGGCGGGTACACCACGTTCGTAAGTAGGATGGATATTGACGGGCACGAAGATAAACCCGAATGGCTTCAGAAAGTGGACGCCGGTACGCTAAAAGTCAAATTGGCAGGATCGCTCGTTGGCGTTTCAGGTATTCACCTTTTGCAGGTTTTTATCAATATCAAAAACCAGGATTCGGAACAGATCATGTGGCAAACGATCATTCATGTTGTATTTCTTTTATCTTCGATTATGCTCGCGTATTCGGAAAAACTCCTGCATGAAAAGCACGGATGATAATCGGATCATCAAAGGGCAGTCGCTTTGTTGTTTAACTGTTTTTATGAAAAATAAATTAATATCACTTGTTTGATAATAGATTGAATGATATTTTATAATGTCGAGACAATGAGGTAATCAAACGGAGGAGCGGGCTTTGGAATTCAAGCGGATTGGAGTTGTAGGCGCAGGGACGATGGGGAATGGTATTGCGCATGTTTTTGCGCAAGCCGGATACGACGTCACACTCATGGATGTCAAACAAGAATTCCTCGAACGCGGGCGCGCGGCCATCGATAAAAATCTCGGTCGTCAGGTTACCAAGGGAATTCTTATCGAAGAACAAAAAAGTGCGACGCTGGCACGAATTAAACTTTCAACGGACTTAGGTGATGCAAAAGACTGCGATCTGGTTATCGAAGCGGCGTCCGAAAATTTCGAAATTAAATCGAATATTTTTAAACAGCTTGATCAGGTGTGCAAACCCGACGTCATTCTCTCGACGAATACGTCTTCGATCTCCATTACCCAAATAGCCGCGGTGACAAAACGACCCGGTCTTGTGATCGGAATGCATTTCATGAACCCCGTTCCGGTTATGAAATTGATCGAAGTAATTCGTGGCTTGGCCACGACGCAAAATACGTACGATCTCATTCGACAGCTGTCTGAAAAACTTGGTAAGATTCCCGTCGAAGTGAATGACTATCCCGGATTCATATCCAATCGCGTTTTGATGCCGATGATCAACGAGGCGGTGTTTTGTGCCATGGAAGGTGTGGCTTCGGTCGAGGCGATTGATCAGGTCATGAAGCTTGGCATGAATCACCCGATGGGGCCTTTACAATTGGCAGACTTCATCGGTCTTGATGTTTGCCTTTCGATCATGAATGTTTTGCACGATGGCCTCGGTGATGACAAGTACCGGCCGTGCCCACTGCTCAAAAAGATGGTGGTGGCGGGATATTTGGGCGTCAAGAGTGGCAAAGGATTTTATGACTATCCAAAGAAGTAGACGATGGATGAGTACATTCTCATTCGGAGATGAATAGATTATTTGATTTTTTTTATTTTTTTGTGGCTTATTAAGCGCTTATAGTTTTTATTAGTATAGATAGGTTCTTTATACCGACCTTGTTCGGTTTGTTTTAAGAGAGATATTGTTTTTAACACAACAATAAGATTTTGTGAATAATGAATTAGTACGATTTCTGTATTCAACGCAATATCGGAAATCCGTCAGTCTAAAGACCGACCGATGGACGATCGAAAAGCCGGCCCCATTCGATTCTTACTATTTTAATTTCCTTTCCAGACTAATCACTCAACCCTAATACCAAGACTCATGATTGCGGCGCAACTTCATCCACAGATAATAGCTCAAAAAATAAAGGTTTGGGTTTTGGCGCCGTATTTGGTTCATCACGATATCAATATCGACCACTATTACGATTTCAGTCAGAGTATTGCCGAATTTACGCAAACGTTTAAGCAGCTTAATCTCGATTGGCAATGGCAACCGGTCACGGTGGGTAATTACAAAGATGTAATTGATGAAATTGTTCAGGAGCAGATGGTGAAGCATTGCAATCCTGTTATACTCAATCTTTGCGATGGGGATGAAGTCAACGGAACACCGGGAATTTCTGTGATCAAGTATCTTGTCAAAAAAGGCCTTCTCTTTACCGGTTCGGATGAATATTTTTATGACGTGACGACGTCGAAGATATCGATGAAAAATGCTTTTGATAAGGCCAAAGTTCCAACACCCAAGTGGAAAGCCATTCTGAATGCCAGTGACAATCATTTGTCCGACCTTTTTGATCGAATGGGTTCGCCGATTATTCTCAAGCCGTCCATATCGGGGGGCAGTATGGGGGTTGGTATCAAAAATGTGGTTTATAGTCCGGAACAACTCGAAGCGCAAATGCAGTTGATGTTCAAGGGTTACAGAGGCTGGCAATTGGCCATAGACGGGCTTGTCGCGGAGGAATTTATTAATGGTCCGGAGTTTACGGTTTTTATTGTGGGAAATCATGATAAGCCGGACCAGGCGATTATTTATCCTCCGGTCGAAAGAGTTTTCCATGACAGTCTGCCTGAACATGAAAAATTTTTATCGTTTGACCGGCTTTGGGAAATCTATGAAGAAGAGAAGCCGATGCCCAATGAGGAAAATTTCTACGAGTACGCTATTCCCGATATGAAGCTTCATGCGGCCATAAAGCAAATCGCCTGGGATGCTTACGTCGCCGTGAAGGGTATGGGTTATACAAGAATTGATATCCGTGTCGATAAAGAAACGGGAAGACTTTATGTCCTAGAAGTCAATGCGCAGTGCGGTATCAGCGAGGATGAAGACTATACAAGCATTGGCGCCATCCTGAAGTTTGCCAATACATCCTTTACGGAATTGGTAGTACAAATAATCAATAACAGTCTAAATCGTTAGCCCAACCGTTCACTTTAATTTCTCACTATGAAAATATGTGTTTTGCAACCGGACTATTCCACCACGTCGGTTGATTATAAAAATTACGATCCGCCACGCCGATTTGAACACTTATGGCCGGATGCAGAAATCGACAATATTTTCCTCAACAAACTGACCACGTATAAGCAGCTACTCGCATTGAAGTCAAAGGGCTATGATATTTTTGTTAATCTTTGCGAAGGGTATCTGGAATGGGAAGTGCCATCGATCGACGTTATCTATACGATGGAACTTCTAAATTTGCCTTTTACCGGTCCGACGAGTGCTTTGTACGATCCACCTAAAGCTCTAATGAAGTACGTCGCGTATTGCGCAGGCATCAAAACGCCTCCGTATACGCTGATTACAGCAACCAGTAATCTTGAGAAGGAATGCCAACACCTTCGTTATCCACTGTTTGTAAAGCCTTCAAAAGCCGGCGACAGTCTTGGGGTGGATGCACTTTCATTGGTGAAGAATTTCGGGCAATTGCAAAAGAAGGTGAAAAGCCTTTTACCGGAATACGGGGAATTGCTGGTCGAAGAATATATTGCGGGAAGGGAATTTACGGTAATGGTTGCGGCCAATACCGACGGAAAAACCAGTCGAAGTTTTAAGCCGGTGGAGTATATTTTTCCCGAGGGGAACCAATTTAAAACGTACGCCCTCAAGACATCCGAGCTTCATCCCAATGCGAATATACCGTGCGCGGACCCTGCGATTGAAAGCGAACTTCGGTTAGCCGCCGAAAAAATTTTCAAAGGTTTTAGCGGAGTAGGTTACGCACGCTTGGATTTTAGAATGAACGAGCAGCGGGAACTGTACTTTCTTGAGATTAATTTTACATGCTCCGTTTTTTATGCCGATGGTTATCAAGGCTCGGCCGACTACATTTTGGAGCACGACGGATTTGGCCAGTCCAATTTTTTGCATCACATCGTCGAGGAAGGCATGTCGCGATTTCGCCGAAAACAAAAGAAGTACGTTATCAAGGGTAATGCGATCGCGGGTTATGGTATTTACGCGACGCAGAAAATTTTTCCGGGCGAAGTGGTCTTTGTAGGGGAAGGCCGAGCGCAACGCATCGTGACAAAACGATTTGTCGAAAAAAATTGGAATAAGGAAGAACAGGAAAGTTTTAGGCGGTACGCGTATCCGGTCAGTCATGAGATTTATATTTTGTGGGCGGATGATCCGCAAGAGTGGGCGCCTCAAAATCATTGCTGTGAACCGAATACGGCTTACGACGGCCTTAATGTTTATGCCATCAAAGAGGTTGCTACGGGTGACGAACTGACGCTAAATTATGCTCAATTTTTGAATGAGGGAATGGAGCCGTTTGACTGCAAATGCGGCGCGGCCAATTGCATCGGAAAAATCGAAGGTGTCCACAGCAATACAGTGATCGAACGAGAAAAGAAATTGAAAGAAACCGTGTAATCGTATCGGCTATCTTATTTCTTTTCGTCAGACCGAATCGTTTTCGCGGTGCGAATCTTTCGGATGAGCTTGATGAAAATCCATATTCCAAAAACCATCAAAACAAATACAGGTAGGCCCGCAATAATGAATGTAATGGTGCCTCCGAGAACATTTGCAAACCCGTAAAAGCCTTCTGAAAATCCATTTCCGATCGTGGCCCAGAATCCGCCGCTGGAACTAACGGCCACCGGATAATGTTCATGAAAGCGAACGGTGATCGTAGAAAGCCCGGTCTGATCAAGCAAATACTTTTTGCGCCCTTCAAACTGCTCAATTTCTCCACGAATTCGGCTAAGTTCACGCTGTACTTCTAGAATTTCCGAAATGCTTCCCGTTCGCCGGAGAATATCCTGTACTTGTTTCTCTTCCAAAAGTTTGTTTCTCAGACGCGCTTCCAGATCATAAAATTCCTCTGTCACATCCTGACCCATCACGCTTTCTCGTTCCAGTTTATTGCCGAGTTTCTTGATCTCTGCAAACGCCGTTTCAAATTTTTCGGAAGGTATGCGCAGGACCCAAACTCCTGCCTTCACATTCTCGTAGGGGATTTCGGTCGCGGAGCTTGCAATAAATCCGCCCCAATCGTCCATTAATTTTTGAAGGCGAACTGCACAATCGTCGTATTTGTCAACTTCAAATCCAAGTTCACCCGTCTTAATAACAACACGGGCTCTGGATTGAATTTGAGATATTTGGGTGAGTTGCGAATTGCGGCCATAGGATCCGGATTTGTCGGCTTGAAGAATGGCTTCGCTGAGTGCGACAGGTTTCATGTCCTTATTTGCCGAAATGGAGCGATTTGCTTTCGAAGCTTTCGCACTCCCGGCCACCGCATGCTCGTCGGTGACTCGGACGCTTGAAATGTTTTCGGATTTATTTCCACAAGACATCGAAACGATCAGCACAACTATAGCGGCGAATTTGACAAACAATTTCATCGTGTCCTCCTGTCGGATTGGTTGCGTTACTCCAAATTGCCTCCCATCGTGACAATAATCAAGGGTGATTTTGGTCTTTTTTTGATAGATTGAAGTGTTAGATTTAAACCCTATTGAAAATCAAATGGTATCTAAAATTCTTGATGTCCCCAAAGTCCTTGGGTTAGGCCTATTCATCCTGTCGTCGTTGGGGTGCGGTAAAAAAACATTGCACGAGGAATTAACCACGATCTCCAATTCTGAATTCTCGAGAGTCATCCATGACTTTTCGGAATCTGCCGGTGATTTCCATAGCGACAATCTCATATCCAATGAGGCATCCTATCTTCAAGTAGCCGCCCAACTCCGGAAAATGAACATTCGGGGCGGGGCGTATATTGGCGTCGGCCCGGAACAGAATTTTTCTTACATCGCGATCTTGAAACCGGAGTACGCTTTTATTCTGGACATTAGGCGGGATAATTTGATGATCCATCTTTTTTATAAGGCGCTCTTTGAAATGTCGGAGGATCGCTTTTCGTTTTTGTGTTTGCTTTTTGGAAAAAAGCCGAGGCACGCGGCTCCGGATTCAGCAAGCCTGCAATCGCTCCTGGACTCGCTGGAGCGGCCGCCGTCACAGGAAGACAAATGGGAGGCCTCCCACCGTGATATCGAAGAACACTTGGCCCAATATGGAGTCCCGTTAGATACGGCCGACTTAACAAAAATTTTTCGGATCCATGCCGAATTTGTCAGGTCAGGAACCGCGCTAACCTATAAGCTACGTGATAAGCCGGCCCGATCATTTTATCCGACCTACCGGGAACTTGCGCTTGAAAAGAACGAAGAAGGCAAAAGCGATGGATTTCTTGTGAACGAGCAAAATTACAAATACGTGCGCCGCATGCAGCAACAGAATCGAATCATTCCGCTTGTGGGTGATTTTGCGGGGAAACGTACGCTCTTGGAGATTGGCCGCTATCTTGAAGAGAAGAAACTCACCGTATCCGCATTCTACACTTCCAATGTCGAAGCTTATCTCTTTGAAGATTCTTTATTTGAACGGTTTGCCCAAAATGCGGTTTCATTACCTCGGTCCAAAAACAGTATGTTCATAAGGAGTTGTTTTAGATCCGCGATCGGTGCGCCTCACCCTCGGAGCAAACCACGCTATCACAGCGTTCAATTACTTCAGAACATGAATTCTTTCTCCGAAGTTTTCGCCCGAGGTACCTACAAAACATATGAGGATTTGGTTTTTGATCGTGAATGATTTTGACCTTTGGGCGAATTCGTAGTTGCAATCCTATTGGAATCTTACTAACTTGATTTCATTATACAAAGAGTAAAATTTCGGAGGTACCATGAAAAAATTATTTCTATTAATGTTTGGTGTAAGCCTGTTTGCTCAGCAGCAGGTGACCATGATAAAATTTGGTTCCAGTTCGGTTGAAATTCGCTGCTCCAACAAAGCGGCATCCGGCAATTACTATCGAAATATAGAAATTCGCGCAAAAGATGCGCCGGTGCGCATATTTTTTATGAAGAACGATAAATCGACCGTTGACATTACAGGCCAGACTATTTTCGTTTCCTATGAAGCCGATGCGAAAGGCGAAGAAAGTTGCGGCATTACCGTTGATCAGACGAAAAATTTTTGGGGAAGCAAAGCGATATACTTTTTGTCCATTACGGTTCCCAATCGCTATGTCGATATCAATGGAGAACAGCGTGAAGTTGTAGGCAATCTGAATCTGGACTATCTGGGCCTCCCATTTTGGGTAACCCGGAACGTCGCAAAATCGTAATCTCGAAAACTACGTCCATCGACATATAGTCCCCTGAGTGAATCTTTTTTTAGGGAATTATTTTGGTCTATTCGTGTTACACTTGCGTATCTCTTTTGAATTAAACATTGGCAAATGAAATCTAAGCTAATCCTATGTTTTGGTCTGTGTGTGACCGCCGGTTTTTTTGTGAGTGCCTGCGACAAAGAGCGTATTCAGGAAGACGAATTAGTTACAAAAGGCCGGGAGTTATTTCGCGACGTCAAGTTTTCCACCAATCGTGACCAGTCCTGTGAGACATGCCATCCCAACGGGCATATGGATAACCGGAAGTGGCACTTTCCTGCAATTCACGGATTCACGAATGGCAAACCGGATTCTCTGAGAACCTTGACGCTGTGGGGAGTCGCGGAGCAAGAGACGTACCTGTGGACCAATCGACGAATGACGCTTGCCGCAATTACCAGACTTTATGCCGATACCATAATGGGCGGGGGCGCAACCAATGAGGAAATCGCGGCGCTTGTTGCCTATCAACGCTCGCTGGTATTTCCAAAAAATCCTAATCTTTCATCGGATGGAAAATTGACGCCGGCTCAGCAACGCGGCAAGGAGCTTTATTTAACCGATATAAAGGGCAATTGTGCACCCTGTCACATTCCGCCGGTCTATAGCAGCCCAAGTCCTAAGAACATTGGGACGGGCGGCACGTTCAAGACCAGTGGCATTCGCGCCATTTATTCTATGGCACCGTATTTTCATGATGGGAGGGCCAAGACGCTACGGGAAGTTATTGACTTTTATGCGGGTCAATTGTTGGTCAACCTCTCACCCGATGAGCGTGAGGATTTAGTTGAATACTTAAAGACATTGTAAAATTCAGAGGACATTAGGAAGAGGTAATATGAGAAGATTTTTTTTATCATTGAGTGTTGTTTGTACAGTTGCTTTTTCGGCGTGTGATAAAGAGCGCGTGAAAGAGGATCCTCTGATTACGGAAGGACGAACGCTTTTTAACGACACGAAATTTGACTTGGCCGGTAAATCGTCGTGTGGTACTTGTCATCCGGGCGGAGACATGGACAACAAGAAATGGTTGTTGCCAACCTTTACCGAGTCTTTAGCGACTCCGACACTCTTCGGGGTATCCGATACGCCGCCGTACGGCTGGACACGGAATGGCGTCAACGATATTAGGACGTTTTCAAGGTTTGTTATCGAAACGATTTGGGGCAGCACCGCAACGGGCCATGAACTGGATGCTCTTGTGGCGTATCAGGCCTCGCTTCGAATCCCATCTAATCCATCACTTTACAATGAGAATATGAATTCTGCGCAACTTCGTGGGAAAAACGTATTTGAAAATCAAGGCCAGTGTTCCGCATGTCATTCCGGAACCAATTTAACCGGGAATTTTAAAGTCAGGATTCATCCTGTAAATAAGGTCATCGACGTTCCATCGCTTCGTTGGATTTTCGCCACTTCGCCATATTTTCATGATCATTCAAAGCCAACCTTGCGTTCGGTCGTTGACTACTATGCCGATTCAATCTCAACGGCCCAAATGACGAATTGGCTATGGAATGGAGGGACTAAAGTAACGCCCAAAGCTATTTTTGATATTACTTTGACGGAACAAGAACGAATTGATCTGGTCGAATTTCTTAAAACTTTATAACGGAAACTTTCATGAAACGATTTTTTTACTTTTTACTTCTGTCATCCTTCGCCTTGGCGCAGGAAGAGACCAATGCGGAAGTGACTGGAACTGAGCCTGGCGGCGATAATCGCGTTGGCATTGGCGGCATTTTAGACATTGCACATGCGGAAGGTAATCGCAAATCAACCTCAAACGCCAACACGCTGGGCGATAACAATTTTAATAATACGCGGGCGCTTCTACGATTCAATTTTGAACACCAAGATAAACTGCGCGCGGACATTGAAGTTCAGTTCGACGACGGTTCGGAAGATAAGGTTCGATTGCTCGGCGCTTTTGTGACAATTTTTGACGTTCCAAATTCTTACGTAAACTTCATGGTTGGAAAAATTCCGACGCCGTTTGGCAATTTTGCAAAGCGCGAAGCTTCGGATGTCAATCCTCTTATTGGTCAGCCGCTTCTGCGCCAGTATCGAACAAGCTTGGATTGGAACAATCTCTGGGACAATAGAGAACAGTTGATTCTAAAGCAGAAACGTCGCACGCATCACGGTACAATTCCGGCAAACGGTCTTCGCGGCGCCACACCGACGATTTATGATGCTCGCTGGGATTTTGGAGTGGAAGTCTTTGGAAATGCGTCGATCGTTGACTACCAGTTTGCGGTCACCGAAGGTTCCGTGTCCAATCCGGAGGCCGATCAAAACAAAGGAAAACAGTTCCTAGGACGGATTGGGATCAATCCTATCCCGGGCTTAAAAATAGGGGTATCCGGAGCGATGAATCCTTATCTCTCCACCGCAGATCCACAGCGTTTGCTGGAGGCCGGCAAGGGCAAAGGAGAGTTTAAGCAAGTTGCCTACGGTGTCGATTTGGAAGCGAGCTATCGTTATTTGATTGTATTTGGCGAATTTGTAAAGAGCAAATGGGATGCAACGACGAAGGAAAAAGAATTGTCCAATTGGAGTTTTTATGTGGATGGGAAATACAAAATTCTTCCCAGGCTATATATATCGGGACGTTATGATAGGATGAATTTCAGCAAGATATTGAATCCGGATACACGAAAGAAAGAAGGTTGGGATTACAACGTTCAGCGTTACGAAGCCGGCTTAGGCTTCCGAGTTACAACGGATGCGACATTGAAGTTGGTCGAACAATGGACGCAATTTGAAGATTTTGCAATACCATCCATCAAGCTTACGGCCGTACAGTTATCCGTACCGTTTTAAATCAGGAGCAACCGCGATGAAAATATTATTAATAGCATCTGTACTAGTGATGGCCGGACTTTTTGGATGGCCGACGAAATTTTTTGAATACGCCGAAGGTACCCCATCGGAGGCGATTTTACTTCCCGCGGACGGGAAAGTTTTCGGTAAAGTGTTTTTTTCAAAAGCGGCAGCGGCCACGAATCGTTCGTCCAAAGGGCTTTATGGCAAATCCACGTCGCGCCTGACGCAAGCCGGCGGTGCTCAATCGGATAAGCGGGCCGTGGTTTATATTGTAAAGGTTCCTGGAAAATTTAATGCGCCCCAAAGCCATCCGGCCATGCGTCAGAAAAATGTATCCATCGTTCCGCGCGTATTACCTATTATAGCCGGCACTACCGTTGATTTTCCAAATGAAGACGAAATTTTTCACAATATTTTTTCATTATCGCCCGGTAAAAATTTTGACTTAGGGCGTTACGCCAAGGGTGTCTCGAAATCAGTGACATTTTCAACGCTGGGGAATGTTAAGGTATTTTGTGATATCCATTCGAATATGGGTGGCACAATCCTCGTTCTACAGAATCCATACTTCACGATAACTCAAGGTGATGGAAGCTATACATTAAGCGGAGTACCTACCGGTACTTTTGACCTTACGGCCTGGAGTGAAAGCGGGGGCTCACAAACGCAGAAGATAACCGTGGCATCCGGGGCTGGAACAGAAACTACATTTTCCTTTTAAAGGCATCGGATTCGACAAACCTCAAGTCTGCCTCCTTAACAAGTTCTTACAGTTTTCATGAGTCCAGAAATTCTGCATGAAACCATGGACATTATTGTAGTCCATAAACCATCCGGAATGCTCACCATCCCTGATCGATACAACCCCTTGCTTGAAAATCTTTCCGATATTTTGCGCGAACGGTACGACGAACTTTTTGTCGTGCATCGAATTGACCGCGAAACAAGCGGAGTCGTAGTTTTTGCCCGCCACGCCCAATCGCACAGATATCTGAATGGACTTTTTGAGCATCATCAAGTTAAGAAAGAATATCGGGCACTTGTTTGCGGTACCACGGACGAGCAAGGAGAAATTGATTTACCGATCGTGGAGATTAAGCCGGGTATAATGGGGATCAATAAGCGGGAGGGGAAGCCATCGAAGACGCTCTACCGTCGTCTGGAGAGTTTTGGTGAATATTCCCTGATGGAAGTGACACCGCTCAGTGGAAGGACACACCAAATCCGTGTCCATTTCAAAGCCATTGGCCACCCGCTTGCTGTCGATTCCATTTACAATCCGGATGGTTCCATTTATCTATCTCATTTCAAGAAACGTTATAAGCACACAAAAGGAATGGATGAAAAACCGATCATTTCCAGGCTCACTCTCCATGCCAATTCTATAGAATTCTTGAGCCCCCAAGGGGAAAACCTCAGATTCGAAGCCCCGTTGCCGAAGGACTTCAGCGGAGTTCTTAAGCAATTGCGTAAATGGACTTAGAGATGATTCCCGGCGGCAAATCCCGATGACCATGCCCATTGAAAATTATGTCCGCCAAGATGACCGGTCACATCGACGACTTCGCCGATAAAATACAATCCCTTCTGTTTCTTTGATTCCATGGTCTTCGATGAAAGTTCGTCGGTATTTACCCCACCTTTTGTTACCTCCGCTTTATCAAAGCCCTCCGTACCTGCAGGACTCAGTTTCCACCGATGGATGGAATCGCTGATTTGTTGAATTTCCGCCTTTGACAAATGGGGTAGTGTTTTTTGAATTTCTAATTTTTTGGCCAACGCTTGGGCCAGGCTCTTAGGGAAAAAATTATTAAAAAAAGCCGAAAGCAATACGGCATCCGATTTTCTTTTGTTGATCTCCGTTTCAATTGACTTGTCGGGTAGGAGATTGATGGTAATCGCTTCCTGTGTATTCCAATAAGACGATATTTGAAGTATGGCCGGACCGCTCAAACCCTTGTGTGTGAATAGGAAATTCTCACGGAACCGGACGTTCAAGCAGGATACTTCGATTTCCGCAGAAACGCCCGAGATCTCCGAGAAAAGCGATTTTTCAGCCGGTCTCCACAAGAGTGGAACCAATGCAGGCTCCGGAGGAATCAGGGTGTGGCCAAATTGTTTCGCAACGCGGTATCCAAGATCCGTAGCACCCATTTTCGGGATCGAAAGGCCACCCGTTGCGATGACCATGGTTTGTGATAAGTACATATTCTTTGCCGTTGTCAATTCAAAGCGCCCGGCGTGACGAATTTTTGAAACGGACTCATTGAGCATAATACTCACGCCGGATCGATGACATTCCAATAATAGCAGATCCACAATAGCTTGCGATTTCTCATCGCAAAAAAGTTGACCCAATTTTTTTTCGTGATAGTGAATACCGTGTTTCTTCACCAGCGCAATGAATTCGGAAGGGGGATACTGGGTAAGAGCCGATTTGCAGAAATGAGGGTTATTCGAAATAAAATGGTGTGGTCCGGAATGGAGATTTGTGAAATTGCACCGACCACCTCCTGAAATCAGAATCTTTTTTCCGACTTTCTCCGCATGATCAAGTACAACAACGGACAATCCGCGTTTAGCTGCTGTAATTGCACAAAAGAGCCCGGCAGCTCCGGCTCCCACAATGATAACATCGTGGTTAAAGGACGGCACTATTCGATGGAGAACGAGTTCGAATAAACGGTGTCCGGGTCAGCTTTTCCGCTAAAAAAAACGACAAATCGATATCTATAGACACCGGGCTTACTTACATAGATACTCTCCTTATAATTAGAGCCTGCGGGAATCGCTAGAAATTCAACTTGGTTGGAACAACTTGCTTGATACCATAATTTCCATGTCCCATCGACTTTGCGATCACGAAGAAATAGCAATTCTTTCTCACAAGATTCTATAAGCGCGGCATCGGATGTTCGATTATACAGAACTACTTCTGTTGGATCCGAACTATAAAAATAGTCGGCTGTCGTAAGGACCGTAAAGGAATCTTTTTTGACGGGGTCTGACGTTTTGAAACGGTCCTCACAAGAAAGCAAAATAAAGCACGATACGATGAGTAAAAAAGTTTTCATGTCCCTTCCTTTCATTAGATTAGTTTTCGAAAAGAATGAAAATAGAAACAATTAAAGCTAACGAATCATTTTGCATAGGGCAAATTATTTTATTTCGATCGCAAAGTAGGCCAGAATTTTTTTGGCATCGCCGATAGGATTCCAGGTGAAATCGGGGCTCAGCCGGTCCTTAACATTCGTGGTAAGCCGAAGGGAGGCTTGCCGAATGGAGGCTGGATAAGATTCATCCGCCGCAAATCGACGCAGGCGTTCGATGCCGCTTAGCGAATGGAGATTTGAAACATTGCTTAGAAGAAAGCCTACGGCTCGTCGCGCGCAAGCTCGGGCACGGCCATCGTTGCCTTCCCTCATGGCGGTCTCGGCGTTTGACAATTCCTTTTCAATCACTTTTTGGAGATCCGTTCGGATCATGATTTAGACAAGGTTGAAATCATGATGATGCCCGACTGAAATTGATTTCGAATTTCAAACAGACTTCTAAATCGGGCATTCCAGTCACGCAGGCGATGAAACGTCAAACCGGACAAAGCAAGGAATTTCAAAATTGGCCAGGCCATCGAATTCAAAAACAAATTCATGGCAAAAAAAACACCGTCCGGTTTCAAAATTCGCGATATCTCCTGCAGAGCGATGTCCGGATGGCGATATTCATTGAGTGATCCACCGCATGAAACGCGTCGCGCAAAATTTTGTCGAAAAGGTAGCGCTTCGACATCCGCCAAAACAAATAGAATGCAATCATCGACACCGCTTTGCGTCGCGCGTTTGGAGGCTTGCTTTAGCATCTTTTTTGAGAAATCAACAGCCATTACTCTTGCGCTTGATCCTACCTTCTTCAAATGTTTCGCCACTTCGATCGCATAAAATCCATGGCTCGTCCCGATATCGACCACCCAATCGTTGCCGGTCAATTCATCAAGCTTGAGCGATTCTTTCAATATGCCCGATTCTCGTGTATTTGAAAAAATGTTGCCGCACATCAGGGTCATACACCAAGACCGCCAGTATTTCTGATAGTTCGCCGTGATGAATGGCCAAAAATTAGTGCGCTGAGCCAGCGTTAAGTTTTCCGGACGTTCTTGCAGCATCTCAAGAATACCCTCATCGTAGTGGTAGCAAGTTTGACATTCATTACAAACAATCACGGCATTCTTGAGAACGATAAGAGCCGTGGATTCGTCATGATACGGTTTAAACGACGAGGATCGGCACTCCGGGCAGACCAGAAAGTCGATTACTTCCATTACCATCGCTGCATTCGTCGCGGGTAATATTTCCGGTGCTAAATCTCTCAGTACATTTTCCATGTATTCATCATGAAAAAAAATGTGGTCAATTTCAATTCTTTTTTTTATTCTAATCCATCGATTGCCATCTAAATCAAACGCAGGAGTTATTATGGAAGGTTCACTATTTTGTCTCGCCGTTGCGGGATTCATTTTCTTTATCCTATTTATGGGTTCTTTTTTTGTCGTGAAACAGCAAACGGTGGGCGTCATCGAACGGTTTGGAAAATTCCTCAGGCTGGCTCAACCAGGCTTGCGATTCAAAATTCCAATCATGGATGCGCTCGTGGCGAAAGTGAATATGAGAGTGCAGCAACTGGATGTCGTCGTAGAAACAAAAACATCCGACGATGTCTTTGTGCACGCCAAAGTATCTGTTCAATATTTGGTTAGGGAAGAAAAAGTCTATGAAGCCTATTACAAGCTTACGAACGTGCATCAGCAAATTACCGCATTTGTATTTGATCTCGTGCGCTCCAAAGTTCCAAAAATGAAACTGGATGATCTCTTTGAAAAAAAGGATGAAATTGCGGATGCCGTGCGGCTTGAACTCAGCCATGATATGGGCGAATTTGGGTATGACATTTTTAAGGCATTAGTCACCGACATCGAGCCGGATCAGAAAGTAAAAGAGGCGATGAATGAGATTAACGCAGCGACCCGTATGCGTATGGCGGCATCGGAAAAAGGCGAAGCGGATCGGATTTTGAAAGTAAAATCGGCCGAGGCCGAAGCCCAAAGTAAAGCTTTGCAGGGAAAGGGTATCGCCGATCAGCGCAAGGCAATCATCGAAGGATTGCGGGAGTCGGTGGAGCAATTCCAACAAGCCGTGGAAGGATCGACCGCGAAAGACGTTATGACGCTCGTTCTTATGACGCAATATTTTGATACACTGCAAAATATCGGCGAGCACTCCAAAACGAATACCATCTTGATGCCGCACTCTCCGGGTGGACTCAATCAGATTTACGACGAAATTCGCAATGCGATGGTGACGGCGGCCGAAGTTTCTAAAACGCGTACGACGAAGGAATAGAACCCGACAATTATAACTACCAAAAAATAGCCTTCGAGTAAAATCGAAGGCTTTTTTTGCCTAAGGCTGTTAAAGACGGATCAAATTCCGCTTATTATTCTTATCAATCGTGAGTAGGCTTCTTTCCGGGATCATGGTCCAATTGGGATGGCTGTCCAGAGGTTCGGACGCGATGACCATTGCCTTGGGGAAGGCCGGGTTTGATGAACATTCGTAAAGCGTTGTCTGACGTTTGCCGTAGTGAAAACGCAGGGCCATTATGGATTCTCCATCGGATAGGCAAATATTAATAACGAGATCGGTTTGGAATTTTCTCGCGGCCGTTTCCAAAAGAGTAAGCGTTCCCTTCAGAGCTTCAACCTGCGCCTCAATCGAAGCGTTTTCATCCAGTTTTAGAAAGCTCAACCACAAGGCAAAAATACGTTCTGAATCGGTATTTCCTTTGATGAGGGGTAATAGGCGAGAGTCTAGCTGGGGTGAAATGTCTGCAAAAAGTTTTTCCCAAAAAAAATCAACGGTACCATTATGCATAAAGGTGTAGCGCCCGTAGTTGAAGGGGTGAGTGTTCGTGATGCCTACCGGCATTCCGTCGGACGCGCCTCGGACATGCGCCATGACAATAGGCGCCGAAATCTTATCCGCCATCGACATAACATTGGGGTCATTCGTAATAGGTAGCGTGTGTCGGTAAACAGCTGCATTTTTTGAAAAACCGCAGTACCACGCAAATCCAAACCCATCGGTATTCATTCCGTCGGTCGCCATTTCAGACGCGGCGTAGCTCTGTTTGATTAGTGAATGGGGCGGTTCACTTATTATTTTGGATAGCAGAATTTCCGGACCCTTGTAAATTGCCATGCGACACATGCGGTTTCTCCAAACGGGGATAGATTTAGATGTCGTACATAGCTAAACAAATTTTTCGCTCTTGTTCAAGACTAATAATCGGCGGGAAATAACCGGAATTCGAGAGTTCGAAATTATGAATGGCACGCGGTGACGCTTCGCGCAATTCAGGAACCCAACGTTTGATATATTCTGCCTCCGGATCAAATTTTTTTCCCTGCGTAACCGGGTTGAAAATTCTAAAGTATGGCGCGGCGTCAACACCTGTACCCGCAGCCCATTGCCAATTGCCGTTATTGCTTGATAGTTCAAAATCTAAGAGTTTTTTTGCAAAATATTTTTCACCTAAACGCCAATCCACATGCAGGTGTTTAACTAAAAACGATGCCACAATCATTCTCACACGATTATGCATGAGGCCGGTAGTATTGATTTCACGCATGCCCGCGTCCACGATCGGAAATCCCGTTTGTCCAAGTCGCCAGGCTTCAAACAGGCGTGAATCATTTGCCCATGCGATTCGGTCGAATTTAGAATTGAAACATCGTTTCTCAACGTATGGGAATTGGAATAAGATCATCATGAAAAATTCCCGCCAAATGAGTTCGGACAAAAATGTTTGTTCACCGATGCCGGAATCATTTCTTAAATCGGCCACGAGGCGTCGGACGGAAATATTTCCAAATCGCAAATAGGGAGACAGATGCGATGTCTTGTCAATAGCTGGTAAATCGCGATTTTTGTCATATTGGCGAATATCCTTCTGAAAGGTATTCCATGTAGTGGTAGCGGCGGATTCTCCTCCGGTGAGTATATTCGATTGTAATTTAAAGCCGATTTCGTCTAAAAACGAAATCGTTGGGATCGTAGATTCAAAAGTCGTAATTCGATTCAATTCAATGGTCGGTGCTTTAAAAAAATCAGACGGGAGGAAGGCACAGCCCTGAAGCCATTTGTTTTTATAAGCGGTAAAAACTTTATACGGCGAAAAATCATCCTTCACGATCTCTGATTTTTCAAAAATGACATGGTCCTTGAAGGATTCGGCATGAATGGAGAAGCTTTGAGCCTGCGATTTTATTTTGGAATCGCGCTCCATGGCAAACGGTTCATAATCGTGATTAAAATACAACGCCTGGAATTTTTGGGTCTTATACAGTTCGATAAAGACTTCTTCCGGACGACCGTGGAATAAGGTGACGCCGGCCTGGAATGGTTTCAACTGATTCTGCAAATCCATCAGCGATTGCCAAATAAACGTCAGCCGACGGTCATTAGTGGGTAGTTTGCCCAAAATTTCAGGATCGAAAATAAAGATGAGTGAAACGTTTTTAGCGTCACGCAAGGCCTCGGCTAGCGCGGTATTGTCGGATAACCGCAGATCGCGGCGGAGCCATACAATTGCGTGGTCAAATGTCATTGAATATCAATCTAAGAATCGGTTTATATGAACGGTTGTATCTCGTTTACGAAGAAACAAGATAATGTTTCATGGAGAAAGATGCGTGAAAGATTCTGTAAACCGGAGTTGACGTTTCAAAAACGGCACTAGAAGCGATTTGGGAGGAAGCTGGAGTATGGCGCTGTTCTGATTGCCATGTCCGCAATAAATGGCAAAGGTTCACAAGAATTATGGTTGTAATTGAGCATGGCTAAAATGTATTTAGTTAAGATGGGTGTCCGACCTGAATGTGTATTGAGAAAATTTTCAAATTAACAAAAATCAGTTGACTCTGTTGAGTTTATCGGTTATTATGGCCGCCGTTAGTATATAAAATACGTCCGCAAAAAAAGCGGGCGAACCTGATAACCTGACGTTTCCCGTGAACGATCAGAAGTTAATAATAATCAAGGTCAAAGAAGTTGTCTGAAGTCAAAATCACATTTCCCGATAAAAGTGTTCGTTCCTACGAAGCCGGCGTGACGCCGATGGCGATCGCGCAATCCATTTCACGCGGCCTTTCCGAAAAATGTCTTGTTGCCGAGGTGAATGGAAAACAACTGGATCTCTCGACTCCCATTACAGACAATTCGGAAATCAAGCTATTTACGGCCGATTCATCGGAAGGGATGAATACGTTTTGGCATTCGTCGGCGCATGTAATGGCGCAAGCGGTGAAACGCCTCTGGCCTGAAGCGAAATTTGAAGACGGCCCTCCTACCGAAGCCGGATTTTTCTATGATATTTTCTTGACACATAAAATCAGCTCGGAAGATTTTCCCAAGATCGAAGCCGAGATGGAAAAAATTGCAAAAGAAAAATTTTCTTTTTCGCGTAAAGAACTTTCGCGTACAGAAGCGATCGAATTGTTTTCTTCGATCGGCCAGGATTTCAAAATTGATATTATCAAAAATGTTCCCGAAGGCGCGGTAATCAGTTCCTATACACAGGGCGAATTCACGGATCTCTGCCGCGGGCCGCACGTGCCGAATACAAGCTATCTCAAAGCATTTAAAATCATGTCGGTGGCAGGTGCTTTTTTTAAGGGTGACGAAAACAATATTCAGCTCCAACGCCTTCGTGCGATTAGTTTTCCGTCCAAGAAGTTATTGGACGAATATTTGGTTCTTTTGGAAGAAGCTAAGAAACGCGATCATCGTAAACTCGGACAGGAACTTGAGCTATTTCACATCACCCCCAAAGTTGGCGGAGGTCTGCCGCTCTGGCTTCCCAATGGAACGGTCATTCGTGAGACACTCATTGACTTCTTACGCGAAGAGCAGCGCAAGATAGGCTATAGCGGTGTGGTGACACCAAATATCGGCAGTCTGGAACTGTATAAAACATCAGGACATTATCCGTACTATAAAGATTCACAATATCCACCGCTCACTTTGGGCGATGGAGAGCAATATCTTCTGAAGCCCATGAATTGCCCGCATCATCACCAGATTTACGATTCCAAGCCGCGCAGTTATAAAGAATTGCCGGTGCGTCTATCCGAGTTCGGTACCGTCTATCGCTACGAGCAGTCCGGTGAACTTAATGGACTGTCGCGCGTTCGCGGATTTACGGTCGACGATGCGCACATATATTGCCGGCACGACCAATTGAAAGACGAAATCAAAAGTGTAATCGGTTTGACACAATTGGTTTTCAAATCTTTTAAGATGAACGTTTCGATCCGCTTATCCTTTCGAGATGATAACGATGCGAAATACGGCGGTGAAAAATCCAATTGGGATCAGGCGCAGCGCGAATTGCAAGAGGTCGCCGACGAAATGGGTCTTGACTATTTTATTGGCCTTGGCGAGGCCGCGTTTTACGGACCTAAAATTGATTTTATCGTCAAAGACGCTTTAGGCCGTAAATGGCAACTTGGAACGGTACAAGTCGACTATGTCATGCCGGAGCGATTTAAGCTGGAATACATTGGCTCGGACGGTCAAAAACACCGCCCTGTTATTATACATCGTGCACCGTTTGGTTCGTTGGAACGGTTCTTGAGTCTTTTAATCGAACACTTTGCCGGGAATTTTCCGGTCTGGATTGCACCCGTACAAGTGGCCATTTTGCCTATTTCCGATAGCCACATTGCGTATGCGGAAGCTCTCAAAGCGAAGCTATTGTCGCAAAAGATTCGTGTTCAAATAGACACGCGTAATGAGAAAATCGGCTACAAAATTCGTGAAGCGGAAGTAAAGAAAATCCCATACATCCTCGTTCTTGGCGATAAAGAAGTGCAAAACGGTTCCATCGCCATTCGCCGCCATGGAAAAGGGGATCAGGGGACAAAACCCGTGGATGAATTTATGACTATGATTATCGATCAAATAGTAACGCGATCTTTAGAATAACCAAACAAGGAGAAACGACCATCGCAAAAGAAGACAAAATCAGGATCAACGAAAAAATCAAAACGCCAAAAGTGCGTTTGATAGGCGCCGAAGGCGAGCAAATTGGTATTGTGGACATTCAATTCGCTATTCAAAAGGCACGCGAAGCAAACCTCGACCTGCTGGAGATCGTACCGAATGCGGAGCCTCCGGTTTGTAAGATCATAGATTTTGGAAAATATCGATACGAAATTCAAAAGCGTGAAAAAGAAGCGCGAAAAAAACATACGCACACGGGGGAAGTTAAAGAGATTCGCATGCGCCCGGTCACCGACGATCACGATTATACATTCAAAATGAAGCATGCGATTAATTTCCTCAAAGAAGGATTTAAGGTCAAATTAGTCATCGTGTATAAGGGGCGGGAAATTGCCAATCGCGATGCCGGTACGGCTCTGGCAGCCAAAATGGTCGAAGATCTTCTGCCCTACGGGAAGTTGGATGCGGATATGAAATTTGAAGGTCGAAATATGGTGATGATTTTTATCAAAAATACGGCGAAGTAATTTTTACTCCGCCCAGCGAACGATATAACAAACTAAAGGAGAATATATGCCGAAAATGAAAACCAACAGTGGTGCAAAAAAACGTTTCCAAGTAACGGGCAAAGGAAAATTGCTCCGCAGAAAAGCGTCCAATCGCCACAATCTGAGCGCGAAGTCGAACGCCTGTAAACGCAATCTCGGAGGCAAAGTCGCCGTATCCGTTTCCGACGAATCGCGGGTTGCGCATTTGCTGGGAATGAAATAATTAAAAATTAAAATAAAAAATTAGGAGACGACCATGCCTCGTTCAACAAACAATCCGGCGTCCAAAGCCCGTCGCAAGAAAATATTCAAACAAGCCAAAGGAAATTTTGGCAAGCGTAAAAACGTGCTCCGCACGGCGATCGAAACCGTCGAAAAGGGAATGACCTATGCGACACGCGATCGCAAAGCCAATAAACGTAATTTTCGTTCGCTCTGGATTGTCCGTATCAATGCGGCCGTCCGTGAGCACGGCATGACCTACTCCCGTTTTGTGGCCGCCCTCAAAAAAGCCAACGTGGATGTCAATCGCAAAATGCTGGCCGATCTCGCCATGAATGATCAGGCGGCGTTTGGAAAACTAATTGAAGTTGCGAAAACGGCCCTATAAGGTTGTTTCATTAAAGATTCAAAAAGGCTGTCCCGAAATGGACAGCCTTTTATTTTCTTGACCACGTGGCGTTATTTTGTGTATGTTGGAATACATGCTTATGGTGGTTTCAATCACGTGTCTTTTTCGACAGATTGAATCGGTCTTCTTAATAGGAAGTTATGAAATTAAAAATATTCGCCGGTCTTCTATTCGTCGGCCTGGCTTGTGAAAAACCGCAAGTGCCGGAATTTACCGCCCTTCTTAAAGTTCC
>JANNSF010000201.1:0-1942 GCA_031402315.1 bacterium
TGGCGCCAGGGATCAGACGTTGGAGGTCGCGCGAGTGCTGGATCGGGAAGGTGAGGTCCTTCTCGGACCCCACCACCGCGACCGGCACCCGAATGGAGCCCAGGCGTTGGGTCAGGTCCACAAAATTGGTTTCGATTGCAATCCTTGTGGCTTGGCCGGTTGCTTATTTTGCCATGACGCAGTGGCTCGACAATTTTGCATATCGTATCGAAATTAGTATGTCGGTATTTATAATGTCCGGAGCGATTGCCATGTCCATTGCCCTCTTGACCGTAAGCTACCAGGCCATCAAGGCCGCCAACTCCAATCCGGTTGATGCATTAAAGTATGAGTGAAGTATCTATTTTATTATGATGAGGAATACTCGAAAGGCGACTCGTGATTACGAAACAAAATTTCTCAATGCTGGGTAACTATGCCAAGATTGCCTTTCGAAACTTGTTTAAGAACAAGGCCCACTCTCTGATCAACATATTTGGTCTGAGCATCGCGATGTCAAGTGCCATTTTGATTACTCTGTATATTTCCGATGAGATGAATTTTGATCGTTTTCACGGACACGCCGATCAGATTTATCGTATCGTCGAACAGCGCACATCGCCGAATCAGGGCGAACGCCTACTTTCTCAGACCGCAGGACCTATTGCTATGGCCATGCGAAAAGACTTTTCCGAAATTGAGAGTGCCGTTCGCCTCGCGAGAACAGGTCGATTTGCCGTCACACGAGGAACCAATCGTTTTTACGAGGGAGACTACTTTCTAACAGAGCCTGATTTTTTCAACGTATTTGATTTTACATTGATTCAAGGCGACCCAAGCACAGCATTGTCCGAACCGCATTCGGTAGTCCTCACGGAATTGGAAGCAATAAAGTATTTTGGCAACAATAACCCCATGGGGCAAACTCTACATTTCGAGAGATTGGGCGATGTGAAGGTAACGGGAGTCTTAAGGGACATTCCTCAAAATTCCCATCTGCAATTCAGTATGCTCATCCCGTTTTCAATAATGGACGCTACCAACCCTCGGTTCAAAATGTTTATGGAAGAATGGGGCCGTGGAGAATTTATTACGTATGTTTTTTTGCGCGAAGGATTAGATCAAACACTTTTAGAGTCTCGCCTCACCAAACTTCTTGATGATCATAAAGGGCCGGACTCTAGAGAAAGCCGTTCTATTTTTCTTCAGCCGTTGACAGAAATACACTTTGGTTCGTTGAATATTGAATTCGAACGCAATGCCAATAAATCCAATCCATCGGATTTATACATTCTGGGGTTTATTGGTTTACTCATTCTCTCTATAGCCGGCTTCAATTATGTTAACCTCGCGACAGCGCGCATCACGAGGCGTTCGAAAGAGGTGGGATTACGAAAAGTCGTAGGCGCAAGCCGACGGCAACTGGCCGGGCAATTTATCTCGGAAGCGGTCTTGGTGGCCTATGTCGCCGTAGCTTTTGCTGCCGTTGCATCTGAATTGTTGCTGCCTTTGATTAACGAATTCACCGGAAAAAGTATGGTGCTCGGCATTACCGGACAACCTTTGGTATGGATCGTCCTGATATTCTTGGCCACTCTTCTCGGTGCGCTTTCCGGAATCTATCCTGCTCTTATTCTTGCGCGGCTTCAGCCGGTTCTGATACTCAAAAATGCGGCGTTCGGCATCGGAGGCCGACTGTGGCTTCGTCGCACGTTGGTCATTTTTCAGTTTACAGTATCCATTGTCTTAATGGCTGGCACCCTTGTGATTTATCAACAGATCGAATTCATCCAAAATAAGAAATTGGGTTTCGAAAAGGATAATCTGCTGGTTATCGATATTAATAGCGGCGGCGCTCGGAGGAATTTTAAGACTATGAAACAAGAATTTGCCCTCCAGTCCGGCGTCGGAGCAGTATCAGTCTCTTCGCGAGTGCCCGGAGAATGGAAGAACCTGGTTCGCG
>JANNSF010000202.1:0-3903 GCA_031402315.1 bacterium
GTGTTTTTATTCAATGGCAAAATAATGCGGAAGTAACTAATGATGATGCCGGAACCCTTCTTGGAATTGACAAAGCACATGGCTATAGCGCGGACTATGTCGCACGTGACTTTCAAGGCTACCGTGTTTATAAAAGCCGTACAGGTTTGCCGGGCACCTATTCACAACTCGCCCAGTACGACAAAGCCGATGGAATTACTTCGGTCATCAATCAATTCATCAACTCAACAGGGAACCTGGAGATCAAGCAGATTTTTGTCGGCACGGATAATGGTCTCGTGTATTATTATGAAGACAAAAACGTAACCAAAGGACAGGTTTATTATTACAGCGTGACCGCTTACGATGCACAGCCTTATATCTCGGGACCGGGAACGCTGACTCTGCCGGGCACTGTGTATGGTGTAAAAGCAGAAGCAGAGCTCGTAAGGCTTACGGATGTTTCGGGCATTCTTCCAATGGGCGAAACACTTTATACCGATCTGCCGACGATAAAGGCCGATCCTACGTATGTGGTCGGTAATCCTCTAACCCATATTTCTGATGCCATTCTTCACACTCCAATAAATCAATTTCCCCGCCCTTCAGCCAGAGCGTATGCCGTTCAGTGGTATGGGAAAGATACGACTTCTTATAGCTATGAGGCTTTGAAGCCTGCATTTGGTTATGCGGCAAAGCCCGAGGTTGGCAATAAATTCAAGTTTAGTGCTACGCTTGACTATGATGATCGCTCGATAACCGCAAACCTTTTCAATCTTACCGTCATTGAAGTTTTGACATTTGAGAATACGATTCCGGCGCCGTCGGGTCTGCCGATTACTCTTGAATCAGAACAGACGGCTAATGTACAGTCTGTGGTTCCGGGTCACATTTCCATGACTCGTGGATCGGATGCCGGAATTTTGGGTGACACCGTTCGTCATACCGGAAATAGCGATGGCCGAGTATTAGTATCGATGATAGATCCAAATAAGATCACAGGACATACCTATCGCGTCGAATTTTTTAATATTCCTTCCTCGGTTGATGGGAAGGCAATGGTTGGTTATGCTTCCGGAACAACGGCGTATCAAATTGTGGACAGCAATACCGGTGCGATTCTTAACATTCCCACAAGAGCAGACGATCCACTTACTTTTCTCGATGCGGATAGTAATGGCATTTACAATGTGAGTGCCGGCGACCGTCCTTACGACGATTCTAAATTTGCGGTTAAGCAGGGAAGTGAATTTATAGTCGTGGATGGTATTCGTATTGAAGTCTATGGCGCTATTCCGGATGTGAAGGATTTTCAGATTACTTCAAATGCGAGTGGTCCGGCAGCTTGGCCTGCTAATTATGGTTCATTTAGTTTTAATTCTTCCGGATTTCCAAATCCAAGGTCGGAGTCTATAAGTAATGGCTATGATGTCCCTTGGCCAAACACTTTAGGACACCAGTGGGGCATTCAAGTTGCCAGTGGTGATATGACCGTTGCGGTAGGAACAGCAGGCGTTGCGGGGAGCGGTGCCGGATTTACGTATACTAATTTCGTAACCCGTTGTTTTCGTGACAAAGCTAATTTCCCGCGCTTTGTTCCCTATGATTTTGAATTACGATTCACAGCCGCAGGTGGTAAAGCAAATTGGGCATTTACGACTGGAAATCAGGGAAACGTTCCATTCGAAATCTGGAATGTAGGATTTAATACACCGAATGACCCGTCCGATGACTATCGCATGTACCCGCGTGTGAATGATGCCTTTTCTACGGATGCAACAGAGACAGCGGATGTCTGGGAATTGTGCCGAGCAGATCACCCCATTTCCGGCGGCGCGGACGATCCTTTTACAGATTGGATTTATTGGATGAATCCAGCAAACACCGCCCCCGGTCAAGCCGGCTATAATGCGGCCGTGGCGGCAAATGGCAATAATGGACTTGGCGGCGAGGTTATGGCGCGCACAGTTTTGGTAGCGCTTAACTTAAGACCGGGAGGTAATACGGCCGGCGCTACTAATACAACGACAGTATGGAATTCAACCTTTGGTAACATCATGCCGGAGACCGGTCAGACCTTTCGAATTATTTCGACCAAGCCCGCTCAGCCGGGCGAATATTATTCCTTCACAACCAAAGCGAATGCGGTTTTATCAAAAAGAACTCAGAAAAAGAATATTGATAATATTTTGGTCGTGCCCAATCCTTATTACGGCCCGTCGACTTATCAGGCTAATCTGTCGGACAAGCAGATCAAATTCATGAATCTGCCGGATGTCTGTACGATCAAGATTTTCACCGTCGCGGGCGACGTCGTCAAAATACTTCCGCATAATGCGGTCTCAAAAAATGGCCGGGTGAATAGCGATCCTTTGAGTGATAAAACAGCGACACCCTCCACGACAACGTTTGAGACGTGGAATGTCCGCAATGACAACAATCATTATGTCGCGAGCGGCATGTACATTGCGCTTATAGAGACGCCTGGGCTTGGAAAAAAAGTTGTCAAGTTTGCGGTGATTCAGGATGGGAGATAATACAAACTAAGCCACGAAGGCATAAAGGCACGATGTTTCACAAAGGTTTTAAAAATGTTGAAAATCGAACGCTGCACAGGGCGCTTCCAACTCAACCATTAGCTTTGTGCCGCTTTGTGTTTTAGAGTCCTTGTGGCAGGTATTTGAAATAGAAATTTGAAATTCACGAGAAACCAAAAAAGAGAGAGGAGTCTCTTATGAAAAAAAAATTACGATTAATAATTGCAGTGGGGATTGCTTTGGTGACTATTCTGTTTTTTAATGCATTCAGCATCGCCAAAGAAGATCCCAAATCAAAACTCATGGCAAAGCTTCGTAAGCCGGATGTCCTGGCCGATTTCGAGTACATCGGGTTTAATAACTGGAATTACGTCATGCGTAATACTGGGTCGTACATGTACGACCAGCCGGATCGTAATAAGGACAACAACAACGCGGGCGGTGAATTTCCACGCGGCTCCAAAAATACGATCGTATTTGCAGGGGGATTTTATGTCGGCGCGATCAAGGGTCCGAACCGGGATCACGTAGTCAGCGAAGTAGAATATGCTACTGAATTTCAACCCGGACGAATCATGAATTCCGGAGTATCGATTGATAAGCTAAAGGCTCAAAACCCGGCCGACCGTGATGCACAAGTATTTACAGTAGCTAAAAACGGGTACAAAGATGCCGGCGGATACGATGACTATATGAATTGGCCCATCGATGCGAATAAGAACAGATTTGGCACTAAAGGTGCACTTGGTAACCCGGCATTGATCGCGGATGCCAACACTTGGGCGGTGTTCAATGATTTGGATACAAACCTCGTGAAAGGATGGGCTACCAGCCCTAATTCAATTTTGGGCATTCAGGTTATTCTGGAGTCTCACGCTTTTAATGCAGGGCCGATCTCCGATGTGGTATTCCTAAAGTTCACGATTGAAAACAAGAGCAATCAAAATTATGACAGTTCGTTCTATGGCATTTGGTCTGATCCTGATGTTTCAAGTGCCCGTAATGACATTGTAGGTTGTGACACATTACGAGGTCTTGGATATACCTACAATGCAGATAATACAGATGCCGGCTATGCGGTGGGCTTTGATTTTCTTTCAGGTCCGGTTGTGGAAGTTAGTACCGTTTCCGCGAATCTCTTGGCAAAATTCGGATCCAATAAGACTGTACTAAAATACGATCAGACCACAGAACAATATTTACCATCAGCGCTTCCCGGCAATCAATTCTGGCTTGGCGCGACAGGGTTTAATGCATATGTTAATGCCGCTGACCCTTATGATGATCAAGATCGCTACTACAGCCTCTCGGGTAGACACCACGGAGGTCATCCGAGAAATGGTACCGGTTGGGGCCACTATTATGCTTTTCCCGGCAACCCCCTTGT
>JANNSF010000203.1:0-30656 GCA_031402315.1 bacterium
CGAAAGTCAAAACGATATTTTGGCTTGACTTGATTCACTACGGGAATCTGTCCGCGCGTGCGTCTTCAAACTCGAGAACCAATTTTTCATACCCGGATTTGACTTTATTCCGGCTTTTAAATATGTTGCCCCGGTTATGAAAATCTATCGCCTATTACTTACTCCATGAACGATATCTCCCGATTAGAAATCGTCATGTTTTTTTTGCTTGTTTTTCTATCCGGCTTTTTTTCAAGCTTCGAAACGGCCATGCATATCCTCAGTCGCGTATCGATCAAAAAAATCATTACACGCGGTGGCACTCGAGCCAAACTACTTGAGTTATGGTCTTTCAATCAGAATCGATTCCTGACCGGCCTCTACGTTGGCAATAATATTCTCAATGTCGGGGCGGCGGTCCTGGCCTCCAGTATCACGCTGGATATAGCCCGAACTTACGGATACCGAGAGCCCTATGCCCTGGCTGACGCGACCGGCATCATCACGATATGCCTTCTGATCTTTGGTGAATTGGCGCCCAAGGCCATCGCTCAGCACATGCCGGAGCGGATCTTTATGCTTCTCGCGACGCCGATGAACATCGCCCTCATTTTTTTGCGGCCTTTTACGCTGTTTTTTTCATGGATTTCAAAAATAACGGTTCGGCTATTTGGCGGCTCGGCGCAAATTCGTACGCTTAATATTACGGAAGAAGAAATTCGCGAAATCATTACGGCGGGCGCCAAAGACGGCGCCATCGAACAAACCGAACGCAAAATGATTCACAGTATCATTGAGTTCGGTGACACGCTTGTCCGCGAGGTCATGGTGCACCGGGTGGACATTATTGCCGTCGATGTCAATACCCCGATGGATGAAATCTTAGAAACGATGTCGGATGAGAAACTTTCACGAGTGCCGGTTTATGAGGACACGATTGATACGATCGTGGGCGTTATTCACATCAAGAACATTTTAAATGCCTGGCGAAAGCGCGTTGAGGACATGACGGCGATTGAATTCATTACACTTCCTTATTATGTCCCGGAAACGAAAAAAATTTCCGAGCTCCTAAAGGAATTTCAGACGCAAAGCACGCAGATCGCGATCGTCGTGGATGAATACGGCGGCACTTCAGGCCTGGTGACGATTGAAGACTTGATCGAAGAAATTGTAGGCGAAATCAAGGATGAATACGACGACCACACGCCTATGATCAAGAAATTGGACGATGGGAGTTACCTGCTGGATGGGAAAGTGGAAATGCGCCAGCTGAATGAGGAACTTAAACTTGAACTACCCTCCGACGACTACAATACCGTCGGAGGACTGATTCTTTTTGAACTCAAACGTATGCCTAAAAAAAATGAATCGTTACAGTATCGCAATTGTAAACTGACGGTCACCGAAGCCGATCGTAAGCGCATTCACAAAGTCACTTTGAAGATCGAAAATATTTCTTCGACATAAACAAAAATCCGCAGAGCGTAACCAATCCCTAACCCTCTTAGCTAGGTTTTCTAATTACCTACTTCCTTTTCCCAACCGTTCCTTGTAACTTAACATCCACTTCTGCAAAGCCCGTGGTCGTTGTACCTGAGATCAGAGTATGAGTCCATGCCTGAACTCGTATCGTTTTATCACCATTAAGTCCACTGATATTCCAAGTGAAATTTGAACTTTTGACAAGAATCTGCTTTTCCAACAAAACCCCATTAATAAAACATTTAACACTGTCCACCGATCCGGCATTTAGGTTGACAATTGTGGACTTGATGATATAGCTAGAAGGATTCGTCGATGGAATAAATTGTCCAAATGTAGGATCCAGAATTTCGACAATCGGCGTGCTGACGGGTGTTACCGATAATGTAACCGCTTTGGATGTTTTCTGTTGCGATTCGTTATTCACCGTTAATGTAACTTTGTAACTCCCTTGTGTCTCAGGGGCTCTCCAGAGGATGATCGGCGTATTTGCACCTGTTTCAATAGTTCCGCCCGTAGCTGTCCAGACGTAATCCAATTTTTCACCGTTCAGATCACGTGCGGATGAGGTAATGGTGGTGGTATCGTTAATAAGGAGCGACGAACGCAAGGCGGTCACATTATCAATGACCGGGCGTTGCCCATCGTCGGCACCGAATGCACCGGCCTTGCATCCTAAAAATAAGCTTGAAGCAATGAGTAGACAAAGTGTTTTCATAAAAGTTATTCCGCAATATTGGATTGAATGATTTTTTTGGACAATTGATCGCGCACGAGGACGATCACTCCGATTTTTGTTTTATCAAAAAATGATGGAAGTGTGGTTGACTTTTGAGGTAGATCGAGCACCGATCCCGCGGCGACTAAGGTCACCGCTTCAGACGGCGAAATGATTTCCCGCACCGAGTAGTGACCGGACGCTATGCCTTTGTCTTCAAAGACAATATATTCTACATCAATATTATTGCGATCGAGCGACCCGTATTGCGCCAGCTTCACGTCGATTTTCAGCTCATTCCCGTTAAAACTTTTTTTGGCTTCTACACGTGTTTTAGACTTTGCACCGGCGATGGAATCTACAATATCATTGTACCGGGATTTTGCAACATCTTTGGCCGAAGCGCCTTGAATAGATTTGGCCGAGCCATTAAAAAATGCGTGCGGAAACCCACGGCCTTGCGCTCCACGATACGTGTTATAACGCGTCTTGATTTCTAACTCGTCGTAAACTGCGAGCGAATCCGCATAATTCGTGTCCGTCGGCGTCATGTGGTATTCTAAAACCAAAAGTTGGTCGTCATACACCACTTTTAGTTCATTGAGCGCATCCTGAGAATTTTTTGTGTATTCGGGAAATACAGGGCCGCCGGGCTTCGTATTGACAATAATAAAATCCTCAACAAGGGCAATTTGCTTATCCTCCGCATCCGGATTCTTAGGATCGATCGGATTATCACGTTTGAGATCACTGCAACTCAGTATCAACAGGCTTAAGAAAGAAATTCTCACTACCGAAACCTTTTTGACGAGAGTCGAAACGTAACGAAAAATCATAGTATTCATTATATTCAACCCTTATTAAAATGAGAAATTAAAATAAACACCGGCGCCCTCCGATCGAAGAATCGGCCCCACCGCAAAATTCTTCGGCATCGGGATTCCCTCCTGCGCGGTAACCTCAAGATTGGATGTGGCATTCTTAATGATACAATATACCGTACCGACAAAGGCCCCCGCGGCCAGGCCGGTCAATAGACCGGAGGTCTTCTTAAGTTTATTAGCTTTATCGTAGTGATTATCAATTTTCGACAGATCGGTTGCGCTGCGATAGTCTTTTCGAGCTGTTTTCATTCCGGAATAAGTCACCCCGGCGCCAACAGCAAGTGCCGCGGTCACGACAGCAAAAGGCAAAGTCGGTGAGCCGGTCAGTGTAATTTTCTTTAAGCGCTCGCCGTCGCCGCTCAGATTGAAAACGACATTATGCGCCAGCAGTTTTGCCATGGGAGTCAGCTTTTCCTTGGAAGGGCCGATCACTTTTTCTGCCGTCACCTGGCCGTTCGACGTTTTTGTAATACTGACATCCACACGAATTTTCCCGTCGCTTTCGGTAACGACGCCGGTGATTAGGAAGTCCGCGCCAAGAAGACTGCCAACTTTGGCCGACTTATCCTTATCCTCGGATAAATCGCTCATGACAAAATCCTGCTCTTGCAAGACCGCATCCATTTTTTCGCGTTCCACAACGAGAATGGATTTGGATTGTGAGAGTTCCGTTTTAAGTAAGCTGGGCAAACTCTTACATACTTCGTCGAGATAAAATTTTTGAGAAGGGTTCGTAAATTGCAATACCGCGATAATCGGTTTTTCTTGTGCCCATAGAACCAAGGTCCCCAAGCTCATTACTAGAAAGTACTTTTTCATAAATTCCCTGATCGGTTACTTGTTTTGACTACGGCCTAATTTAAGAAATTTATTTAAAAATGAAAGTCGCACTTACATTTCCGCTTAGCGTCATCAATCCGGGCTGTGGAGTTGGAATCGTGGTATAGCGTTGCCCACCCAAATCTGAAATGTAGCGCATGCCACCGGGCGTATACACAAAGCTACTCCAAACAAATCCATCGCAACGAAGCTCACTCATATTCTTCACCGACTTACCTATTTGGGACGCCCATTTTTGGGCTTTTTCTTTTACACTCTTATAAGCCGTCACTTTGGAATTTTCTTCAATTTCGGAAGCCAGCGACGAACGAAAATCAAGGGAATAAATGATAAGCGAATTTGTTTTCAAGCAGGCTGCGATAAAGGATTCATATTTACTGATATCACGAAGTGTAACAGAAATGGCGCGGGAAGCCTGAAAATTCGGTGTACTTTCATACGAATAGCCGGACTGATATTGCCGCTCGCCAGGGAGGACATGGATCACATCGGTCTTAATATCTTTCGGATCAATCTTGAATTCCTGAAAAACCTTTTCAGCGTTTTTTATGACTTTGTTATTTTCTTCACGGGCGGACTCTACATCCGGCTTTGAACCCTCGATTCCGATAGCAATCACCACATAATCCGGCTTCACGGCAATTTCCACCGTATGATCCAGCCGAATCATGGTCAATACCGTATCACTAAAATCCTGAGCATAAAGGAAATTGCCGCATAAAATCATTCTAAAGAGAAATTTTCTCATAAAACTCCTGTAACATAGTGTGAAGACTTTCTAGAGACGACGAATATGAATCCGGCTGATTTCCAAAAGTAAACGGAAAAATAGTAAGCGTTCGAGTATTTCTTTTGCGCCTTATGCATAGGCTCATTTCCATTACTGAGCCTATTAAGTCTGGTTGTAAGATCTCACAAAATTTCTGAGGGGAAATAATAAGCATCGTTCGAAGTTTTTCAAGTAAACGGCATGAACAGAAAAAAGTCTGGATGATAATTTAGCCTTATCACTTCACTTTAAAATTGCTAATCTCTCCATCATCGTGTATTTTGTCCGCGCAAAATATGAAAAAAAGAATATTCCTCCTTGACGGCATGGCGCTCGCCTATCGCGCCTACTTCGCCTTTATCCAGCGCCCGCTCAAGAATTCTAAAGGCGAAAATACGAGCGCGGTTTTTGGATTCGCCAATTCGCTCATCAAAATTCTGGACGAAGAAAAGCCGGATTATATTGCGGCTGTTTTTGACACCAAAGAGCCGACCTTTCGCCATAAGCAGTATGCCGCGTATAAAGCGACGCGCGAAAAAATGCCGGAGGACATGATTCCGCAACTCCATTTTCTGAAAGAACTCGCAATCGCGCTGGGCGTGACGGTTATCGAATTTCCGGGCTACGAAGCGGATGACATTATTGCTACGCTGGCTTTACGCGCGGCAAAAGAAGATCACGATGTTTTTATGGTCACGGGCGACAAAGATTTCATGCAGCTCATCACGCCGCGCATTCTGATATATAATCCACTGCAGAAAAAAAGTGAAAATCCGATTGTCAATGCCGACAGCGTGCGGGAGAAATTCGGTGTGAATCCCGATCAGATCATTGATTTGCTTGCGCTCATGGGCGATACCGCGGATAATATTCCCGGCGTCAAAGGTATTGGCGAAAAAACCGCGATGAAATTGATTCAGGAATTCGGCTCCTTTGATAATCTGTATGCGCGTGTGGACGAAGTCAAAGGCAAGGTTCGTGAAAACCTGATTCAGTATAGGGACAATGCCATTCTGTCAAAATCTCTGGTTACGATTGACGTCAACGTTCCGGTTGATGCAGAAATTTCCTCGCTGACGCCAAAAGAAAAAGACCTTTCGATATTGATTCCCATGCTCCAGAAATTGGAGTTCGGCAATCTCGTTAAGAAATTCGCTCCGACCGATGATTTATTCGGTGACGCACCCGTTTTGAAAACAGCGCTCCCCGATTCCTATAAATCCCTCACGGATAAAAAAGCATTGGATGGTTTTTGTGAATCGCTGAAACATTGTAAGACAGCCGCATTTGAAATCATGTTATCCTCGGAGAATGCGATGGGTGCGGAACTCACGGGAATTGCGATCGCCACGAAACCCGGCCACTCCCAATGCGTGCTGGTCAATGAAACGCTTTCTGCGGATGAGATTATAAAATCATTAAAACCATTTTTTGAAAATTCTAAACTTCATAAGTGGACTTACGATCTGAAACGCGCCGCGCTTTTCCTGAAAAGATATGATATTGCACTCATGCCTCAGGAATTTGACATTACCGTAGCGGCCTTTTGCTGGCACGGCGAAAGGGATATTTCACTTCCTACACTGGCGACGGAATTTTTAGGCGAATCCATTCCCGAAACGAGTTCTATTTCCGATACCGCCAATCTCCATGCGGACGTGAGTCTGCGTGTGCGGGAGCCATTAGGCGAGCGCATGACCCAGGATGATGCGCAGAGAATTTTTTCAGATTTAGAATTGCCGCTCCTTCCCGTTTTGACGGAAATGGAATTTCAAGGCGTTCATCTCAACTTAGATATTCTTGCCGAAATGTCCGTGGAACTCGGAAAACAGATCACCGTGCTTGAAACAGACATCTATAGCGAATCGGGAATTAAATTCAACATCAATTCCGGATCGCAGCTTGGCGAAATTCTTTTTGATAAACTGCAAATTCACAAACATCTCTCGATTGAAAAACCCAAACGTACCGGAAAAACAAAACAATATGCGACCGATGTGAAAATTCTGGAAATGTACCGCGGCCTGCCGATCGTCGATGCGATGTTGCAATATCGACAACTGACGAAACTCAAATCAACGTATATTGACGGCCTGCCACCGCTCTTGAACCCACGCACACAGCGCATCCACAGCACTTTCAGCCAGACGGTCGCCGCCACAGGACGGCTCTCATCACGCGATCCTAATTTTCAGAATATTCCTATTCGTTCCGAAATGGGCCGCGAGATTCGAAAAACTTTTACACCGCAACTCGCCGACTGGAAATTGCTTTCCGCAGACTATTCACAGATCGAACTTCGTGTCATGGCGCATTTGTCCGAAGATGAAAATCTGATTGAGGCTTTTATGTCAGATCAGGATATTCATACGAGCACCGCCGCGCGTGTTTTCGGAGTTGATCCCGCTAAAGTGGACAGCGACCTGAGACGAAAAGCGAAGGAAGTAAATTTTGGCGTGATCTATGGCATATCGCCTTTTGGTCTGGCACAGCGTATCGGGATGCCTCAAACGGAGGCCAAGGCTTTCATTCAAAATTATTTTGAAACTTATCCGAAGGTCAAAACGTGTATTGAGAAAATAATTTCCGATGCGCATGCCCACGGCTACGTGACAACTCTGTATGGGCGTCGGCGCTATCTTCCGGAGATTAACAGCAAAAATTATCCCGTTCGCCAGTTTGCCGAGCGGGCTGCAACGAACACGCCGGTTCAGGGAACTGCGGCGGAGATTATTAAGTTTGCGATGATTCGGTTATACGATGAGCTAAGGAAGAATAATTTCAAGGCCAAGATGATTTTGCAAGTGCACGACGAACTTGTTTTTGAATGTCCAGTGGACGAAATTACCGCGCTCAAAGAGCTTGTACGGACAAGTATGGAGAATGCGGTCTCGCTGAGGGTACCGCTGAAAGTCGATATGGGCGTTGGTGATAATTGGCTGGAAGCGAAGTAAAAAAAACGTCAGCCTTCGACAAGCTCTCCGCAGGAGTCCTTTGGACAGGCTGACATTGTCATAATATAACATTGGAGAAAAGAATGTCTAAAAAGGTACAAATGATCGTGGCGGTTGCAGTAGCAGGCGCACTTATACTTGGCGTATTCCGTTTTACTAAGAAATCGGAATTCTCCGGAGTTCCCGCGCAAGCCATCGCCTATTACAAACAAGGTCTCGATTCCCTCAACAACAAGAGTATCGAAGGGGCGATGAATTTATTTTTCAAAGCATCGGATCTCGATCCAACCTTTGCACCCGCCCTCGCAAAAGTTGCCGAAGCTTATATATTCGCCTATCAGGCGCACAAAGCCAAAAACAACCGCGACATGATGAAAAACATGCTGCAACAAGCGGAAACCTTTGCTAATAAAGCCATGGCGGCCGATGCCAAAAATGGAAATGCCAACTACGTTCTGGGTGTCATCGCATACGAAAATGATAATAAGGATGAGGCACTCCGCCAACTGCAAATTTCGGAAACGAAAGGTTATTCCTCGTTCGACCTGCACTCCATGCTCGGATTCATCTACAACAGTCATGGTGAAGCGGCTAAGTGTATTGATCAGTATAAAAAAGCGCTTGACTACAAAGCTCAGGATGAGGACACGCTCTATAATTTGGCGGAACTTTATTTCGGCATCGGCAATTACTCCAAAGCCGCGGAATATTACGGCGAGGTCGTCAAAGTTCATGGTGATTCCTTTTCCGCCAAAGCAAACTACGCGGCGGCGATATGGAAAAGTGGTGATGCGAAACGCGGGAAAGACATTTTCAATCAGATCCTTGATGCTTCGAAGGGCAAAGAATTTCGCTCGTACAATGACATTGCATGGGTATTGATCGATAAAGACGTGGATTATGAATGGGGATTAAAGCTGGCTCATGCCTCGGATGAATTGAAACCAAAAAATATTGAAAGCTCAGACATTCTCGGCTGGGGTTATTACAAGAACAAACAATACGACAAGGCTGTGGAATATCTAAACTTTTCCATGAAGGCGTCCCCGTCCGATGAAATAAAGCGCCGCCTCGAGATGGCCAAAGAAGAATTGGCAAAATCACGGAAGCAATAGTCATTGTAAGGGAAATCTCAATCCATCCGATCTGACTTAGAAAGGAAAATCTATGATCAAGAAAATTCTGGTGGGAGCTTTAACACTAGTGGGGCTTTTCCTTATCGTTGCTCTTTTTTTGCCAAAAAAAGTCAGCGTAACCCGCTCCATCATCATAGGCGCGGGCGCGCTTGATGTTTACAATAAGGTCGCTGATTTCAATTACTACAAACAGTGGAATCCCTGGAGCCAGATGGAAGCGACAGCCAAAAATTCTATCTCCGGAAACCCTAAAGAAGTGGGCCACTCATGGTCGTGGGATGGCGATAAGGTTGGCGCGGGAAGTCTCGTCATCGAAAAGTTAGAATCCGGAAAATCTATTCAATCTAAGCTAACCTTTACTCGACCCATGCAGGCCGTCGCCAGCGATCGTTGGTTATTTGAATACCAAGGCGAAAACACAAGAGTAACGTGGACGTACGAAGGAGAAATGGATTATCCGATTGGCCGCTATTTTGGCCTCGGTATGGAGGGCATGCTCGGTCCGGATTATGAAAAAGGGCTAGCCAATGTCAAGAAGATGTGCGAGGGGAATTAGCCAATTCATCTTTTAATAAGAACCGCTCCGTGTAATCACGCGAAGCGGCTTATTATTACATACAGTCTATTCGCAGGCTTAAGCCTGCGCCTACCATTCTTCCAAAACTATCTCAACCAATCATCTTTTGTACGGTATCGGCCATATGCGAAACATCCTGCGAATCAACCATCGCGCTATTGGGTATACTCTTTAATTGAGCCACGATGCCGGCGTCGGTTGAGGTGTCGGTGATAAAAATAAACGGAATCTCATTACTCGATATTTCCCGAATTTGCATACAAAATTCATACCCCGACAATTCATCATATTTAAAATCTGAAATAATTACGTTAGGATTAAATGATTTATACGCATTGATGCCGCCTTCGATGGTGTCCGCGGACTTTACGGTATGTCCAAGACCGCCTAAATTTTTTTCTAATATTTTTCGCACGACCATTGAATGATTAATTACAAGGACGGAACCCGTTTTACGTTTTGATTCGGTTTTCGGCTCCGCACCACCCGTATCAAAAGAAATTAACTTCGGCTTTACAATAAAAGTACCATCTTCCCAGCCCATCATCATATCCATCGCTTCATCTTCACCGAGCGAACCGATCTTGATATTCAGCAACACTCCTTTTTCAAAAACCATGACCCCTTTTTCGGAACCATGTGTGACTTCCAGATCACCGGTGAGCGAATTCGATTCGCAGAATGCAATGACTTCCGTGATATGCTTATCTTTGAGGCTTCCAGAAGGTCCTGCCGGCGCCGAGGATTTCATTTCTTTCGCTTTTTGAGAAACGACGGCATTGGTCTCGCGCAAACGTTGGCTCATGATTTTGCTCATGGCAATCGAGATCGAAGGATATTTTTCCAGAATCACATCGAAATCTTCTTTTTCCAAAACGAATGTCTCGGAATCTTCCGCCGCATTGACAGTAGCTGAACGCGGCTCACCCGTCAAAAGCGCCATTTCTCCGAAATAACTTCCTTGCGCGATGTGTGCGAGAACTTCACCATTGGCGGCCGTGACGGCCACTTTCCCGCTTAGAATGATCCACATTTTGTCACCCGGGTCACCGGTTTTACAAATGGTCGTATTGGTCTTGAATTGCTTGAATTTCAATCGTTCCGTGATGAAATCAATACTATCACGCCCCAAAGAGCGGAAGAAAGGAACCTGTTTGAGTATTTCGCCTATTTGTATCATGCTACTATAAAAACCTTCGAAAATGGGTACCAATCACAATTGCGACCAAAGTAATATTTTTAGCCATAGCACGCAAGGGATTTTGACGCAATACGTACTTATGATTGTGAAATGCGTGATTTACCGGTGAATGAAAAGTACGTATGGCTTCCTTGGAACAGGCGCGGTCAATGTGAGTGTAGATTTGTGTCGTGGAGATGTCGGCGGAAACATCAGTTCTTTACTTTCTTTCCTTGATGAAAAGAAAGTAACAAAACAAATCAAGACTGTGAAAAAAAGGCCGACGGAATACTCGCAAACGAACAATTAATCACCCCCTCGGGTGAAACGTTCGTATGGCTTCCTTCAGATACGCGCGGTCAATGTGGGTGTAGATTTGTGTGGTGGAAATGTCGGCATGACCAAGCAATTCCTGGACAACGCGCAAGTCTGCGCCGCCTTCAAGCAGATGCGTTGCAAAGGAATGACGAAACGTATGCGGCGTAACTTCCTTTTTTATATCGGCCCGGGTTACGTATTTCTTCAAAATTTTCCAAAAACCCATACGGCTCATTTTTCCACCTCGTGAATTTAAGAACAGTTCGTCAATCGAATTTTTCCCGATGAGTTGAGGGCGAACTTTTTCCAAGTAGTAATCCACCCATTTTGTCGCCTCTTGGCCAACCGGGACAATTCGCTCCTTGGAGCCCTTACCAAAAACGCGAACGTAATCGCGATGGTAGTCCGATGGCTTGAGCGAAAGAAGTTCCGAAATCCGAAGACCGCAAGCGTAGATTAGCTCGATCATCGCACGATCCCGATTACCCAGATACGACTTGACATCCGGCAGCGCCAGAATTTTTTCGATTTCGGAGATTTCGAGAACCGATGGAAGTGTTTTTGGTAATTTGGGTAAGTCCACGCTCTCTGCGGGATCGGAATCCATAGCTTCTTCCTGCATGAGAAACTTATGAAACGAACGAATCGCGGAAAGATTGCGGGCAATACTCTTGGGTGAAAGTCCGAGTGCATTTAAGAGCTCGACAAATGCCGAAATGTCCTTCGATTGCGTTTGCGAAGGATCGGTATAATTTCTTTCGTGATTTAGAAATTGAATGTAGCGAAGGAGATCGTTGCGATAGGAAGCGAGCGTATTATCAGCCAGATTTCGTTCAACCGCGAGATGATCAAAAAAATCGTCCAGCCAATTGATCCAGCCGCGCGGCATGTTTAGGTCGTTTCGGCTTTATTATCAATATAAGAGGAATCGTATCCAATCGTCTGCAGTTCTGCAATCGCCTCACTCAAGAGTACCACACGTTCGCGGTACGGCAAAAAGGCGCTCTTAAATCCATTGATGATGATATTGCACACGTCGTCAAAATTGAAATCAAATGTTTTCGCGGCGAGATAGATTTCTTTCGTCACACTCGTAGCGGACATCAGGCGATTGTCCGTATTGATCGTCACACGCAAACCAAAATCGTAGAACGTTCTGAGCGGATGCGATTCGAAATTTTTAGCGACTTTCGTCTGAACATTGCTGGACAAACAAATTTCGAGCGGAATACGGTGGTCGTTGACATAATTGAGGAGATCGCCGTCTTCGATAAGACGCGTTCCGTGACCCAATCTGTGGGCGCCGCAATCGTGAATCGCCTGCTTGATACTGTCCGGACCGTAGGCTTCCCCTGCATGAACTGTCGTATTGATATTATTTTTCAGGGTCAGTGAAAATGCGTGCTGGTGCTCTTTCGCGGGATAACTGTCCTCTTGTCCGGCGAGATCGAAGGCCATTATCTTTTTGCCTTTATACGCGACGGTCAATTCCGCAAGACGTAAAGACGTTTCAGGGCTGATAGACCGGATACCGCAAATGATGATACCGGTTTTTATTTTGTATTTCGCTTCGGCCTTTTCGAGCCCGCGAATCACGGCGTCCACAATTTCCGTCAAACGTAATCCACGATTGATATGCAGGATCGGTGAAAACCGGACTTCGAGATAACGTACATTTTCCTTCGCGGCATCCTCCGCAAGCTCAAACGCCGTGCGTTCGATTGCATACGCTTCCTGCATTACGGATAGAGTAACGGCAAATCCTTTGAGATAGTCGCCGAGATTCTTCGCCTTATCGCCAACCTCAAGATGTTCGCGAAGCTGTTCCAGGTTATCAAACGGAAGCTTGATTCCCTGCTCCTTGCCCAGTTCAAGCAAAGTCTCTACGCGATTGCTTCCGTCCAGATGGCAATGCAATTCCGTCTTAGGAAGGCGGTGGATCAGTTCTTGGGTCACTTCGATTTTTCGAAGCGATTCGCGTGAAGCTTTCATAGTTTCCAGACTGTAGTTATTTCTTAGTAACCGCGTGCAGAATCATTTCTGCCGCATCGCCTAATTCCTGCGCGACCATCATCGGTATGCCGGAATTTTTCAAAATGGTCCGTGCTTCTTCGGCATTCGTGCCTTTGAGACGCACAATGAGAGGCACATTAATCTTAACTTTTTTTGTTGCTTCCACCACGCCAAGGGCGATACGATCGCAACGGACAATGCCACCAAAGATATTGATAAAAACAGCTTTCACATGTTTATCCGAGAGGATAATTTTGAGGCCATTTTCAACGGTCTGCGGATTTGCTCCGCCGCCCACGTCGAGGAAATTCGCAGGCTCCGCGCCCGCCAACTTGATAATATCCATCGTACCCATTGCAAGACCCGCGCCATTGACCATGCAACCGACATTACCATCGAGTTTGACGTAGTTGAGATTATATTTCGACGCTTCGACTTCCAGCGGATCTTCTTCATGAATATCCCGCAGAGCGGCTAAATCCGGATGACGATAAAGAGCATTGTCATCAAGATTAATTTTTGCATCCAACGCGATAACCCGTTTGTCTTTGGTCACGACCAAAGGATTAATTTCAAACAGCGACGAATCCGTTGCTTCAAATGCACGATAAAGCGCAATGGCAAATTTCACAAAACTCTTATGAATTTCACCTTCGAGCCCAAGGGCGCTCGCCAACCGATTGGCCTGATAGCCGCGAAATCCGACGGACGGATCAATATATTCTTTAAGAATTTTTTCGGGATGCAGTTCCGCTACTTTTTCAATTTCAACTCCACCTTCGGTGGATGCCATCATGACAAATTGCGAAGTCACACGATCGAGAACTACGCCCACGTAGTATTCCTTCTCAATATCGAGGCCTTCCGCCACAAGAACCTTGCGAACAATTTTGCCTTCCTCGCCGGTCTGATGCGTGATCAAACGATTGCCCAACATTTTTTCGGCGTATTCCGGAACACGATTAATATCGGTGGTAAACTTTACGCCGCCGCTCAATTTTACTTCATTTCGTTCTTTGGAGCTATAGACCATACCTTTACCGCGACCGCCGGCATGGATTTGTGCTTTGACAACCCATGCGGTCACACCGCGCGATTTCAAGGCCTTGGCCGCATCCGCCGCTTCCTGAGGAGTTCCGGCAGGAATACCTTCCTGAATCGGTACACCAAATTTTTTGAGAATTTCTTTGCCTTGGTATTCGTGAATATTCATGCTTCCTCCGGTAAATCCGTTATATATTAAAAGATTTTTTATTCGCTAAAATTTCGTGGAATATATAAAACGAGCGGTGAGAATCAAATAGAAATTCCGATAGGCAACCGCCTCCTGTCTCCCCCCGATTTGCGAAGACGGACATATTCTGTTCTTGGTGTGGCTGAGAAGCAAAGTGGGGGCAAACCGCCTGACATTGTGAGTTGATCGGACTTGCCTTGAGCATGGAGAATTTGGTCGGAATTTTCATCAAAGATTCTTGTGAAGTCTGTATCCAAATTTATAATGAAACTCAAATAAACAATTACCGTATGATGAAACATCTAATTAGTCTCCGATTTATTTTTCATGAGGATTTTTATGAAATTATTTTGCTTAATACTCGTTTTTACTTATCCCATTTTGTCACAAGAGACCATTTTTGACAAGCTTAAGGGACGATGGATGGCAAGTGGAACATCGTTTGGAAATCCGGCTGAAATTGAAATGAGTTGGCAAAAAACTCTACAGGATAAGTTTTTTCAAATCCATTATAAAATCGCGTCGAGAGTCAAAAATGAGGATCGTGTTTTCTATGGCACGGCGTATTACCGGACGGATAGCGCCCATCATCATTCGGCCACATGGTTTGACTCCGGCGGTGAAATGCATCCTATAACCGCAAGCGATGACGGAAAAGCTCTTGTCTCGATCTGGGGTGTCCCCGGAAAGAAGCTGGGCAAAACCATATACACGATACTGGATGATAATTCAGTTGAGATCGTAGATTATATCCAGAAAAAAGATCAAACGTGGAAAGAATTCAGCCGTAATGTACTTCGTCGAAGTATCGACGATTGACGTTTGTCACTTATTATTCTTATTATTTTTCTTCTGCTGCTTGTGAATTTTCTTCCAACGTTCTTTTTCAAGCCTTGATGCAGTTGAATTTTGTCGCAATTCCAGGTGCTTGAGTTCTTTTTTCATTTTAAGATAGTTTTTAAATCGCCTTTCATCAAGCGTTCCGGCCTCCAGCGCGACACGAACCGCACAATCGGGTTCGGTCCCGTGACGGCAATCGCGAAAATGGCACTCCGTGGCAAGCAGTTCGATGTCTTCAAACGCGGAATCCGCATCGGCCGTTTCATTCCAAAGCTGAAACTCACGCAAACCCGGCGTATCAATCCATAGAGCGCCATTGGGCAATAAAAACAATTCGCGGCTTGTCGTCGTATGGCGACCGCGGAATTCTTTTTCCTGTGTCCTTTGGGTATCGGCCCCGAGAAGTAAATTGGTCAACGTCGATTTTCCGACTCCTGACGAACCCAATATGCACGCTGTTTTACCGGCTTCAAGGTAAAACAACACGAGTTCGAGTCCGATCCCGTCCCGCGCGCTCATACATATGACTGGCGTGAGTGGCGCGAACGATTTGATCTCGGAAATTTTTTCCTGCGCATCGGTACAGATATCGGACTTATTAAGGATTAAAATAATATCCGCGCCCGAATCCTGGAGGGCAGTACAATAGCGTTCGATGCGGTTCAGATTAAAATCCTGATCGAGACCCGTCATCACAAAAGCCACATCCACATTCGCGGCGAGAATTTGCTCTTCGGTCGTTTCGCCCGGCAGTTTTCTTGAAATCTTGGTTCGTCGCGTCAAAATGCGATGAATAACCGCGACGCTATTCTCGCTTTTCTGAATCGCAACCCAATCGCCGGTGACGGGCCTGTCGATTTCACTTTTTTCAATCGCATGACGCAATTTACCGGACAGATTGGCGCGCCCGGAACCCGATTCTGAAAATATTTCGTATTGGGAAAGATGCACATTGGAAATTCGCGCGGCGCATAATTCACCCGCGTTTCCAAATTGCTTTTGAAAAAAGTCATTCCAACCAAGGGAATTAAGAGACATGGGAAGATTCCTCCTAAAATTTTATTTTAGTATTAAGCGGAGGAATCCGCTTCCGATCAGAAGCTCGAACCTCCGCGTAGATTTGCGAAAATTCGTGGGGCAAACATAGGCTTTCTCCAAACAGGTAAATACAATGGATAATTGGTAGGCGCAGATTTAAGCTGCGAGTGCAACCTTAAGGTTGCGGCTACCAAGCTTATT
The DNA here is from genome assembly GCA_031402315.1 of bacterium. Classification (GTDB taxonomy): domain Bacteria; phylum CLD3; class CLD3; order SB21; family SB21; genus JANNSF01. Next base: position 16,167 of record JANNSF010000203.1, read on the forward strand.
TCTTCTTTTTGTTTTTTTTGTCTTTTTTCTTGGACTTCTTCTTATCGCTTTTTTTTGGTTTTTTTTCTTTTTTTGCTTTCTTACCGGCTTTTTTTGAAGCTTTCTTGTCGACTTTCTCTTCGATTTTAAATTCGACTTTTTTGGGCGCTTTCACTTTGATTCCAAGCGCTTCAGCAACCGTAATGCCGATGTCGGCAGGACTCTTGACAACACGAATTCCGGCAGATTTGAGAGCCTTCATTTTTTCTTCGGCCGTACCTTTTCCACCGCTGATGATCGCGCCGGCGTGACCCATGCGACGTCCCGGAGGCGCCGTTTGACCCGCAATAAATGCAATCACCGGCTTTTTGTAATTTTTCTTTACCCAAGCTGCGGCTTCCTCTTCCGCCGATCCGCCAATTTCACCAATCATGACAATGGCGTCCGTGCTCTTGTCTTCCGCAAATAGTTTGAACGCATCGACAAACCGAGTACCAATAACAGGATCACCACCAATACCGATACACGTCGATTGTCCGATACCGAGGTTCGTCAATTGTCCTACCGCCTCGTACGTGAGCGTTCCTGAGCGCGAGATCACGCCGACACGGCCCGGTTTGTGAATAAAGGCCGGCATAATACCCACTTTACATTGGCCCGGAGTTATCACGCCGGGACAATTAGGACCGACAAGACTAATGCCTTTGTTTTTGATATAGTCGTAAGCGCGAACCATGTCCTGAACCGGAATGCCTTCGGTTATGCAAATTATAACCTTGATTCCGGCGGCGGCCGATTCGATAATAGCATCCGCGGCAAAGGCGGGCGGCACAAAAATCACCGACGCATTGACCTTTGCACCTTTGACCGCTTCATCGACGGAATTAAAAATAGGCACTTCGTATTTGAATTTGTCTTTATCGTTACCCTTATATTTCATACCGCCTTTACCCGGCGTGACTCCTGCCACAACGTACTTGCCGTAAATGGTCATCTGACTTGCATGGTACGTGCCTTCTTTTCCGGTTATACCCTGAACGACCAATCGGGTTTTTCTATCGACTAAAATACTCATCGCACTCTCCGCTGATTTATTTAATAATTCTATTTAATATTTATGGCTATTAAAACTAATATCTGTAAACAAATGTTCGTCCAAATTCCGGCGACTACATCATCCATCATGACTCCCCAGCCACCTGACAGTTTCTGCATAGTATTGGCACCAAGCCACTTCGTGATATCAAACAACCGAAACAATAAGAATCCAACGGCGACGACCCACCCAATTTTTGGGAGAGTAAAAAGCGAAATCCCGATGCCGACGATTTCATCAATCACAATGCAGGATGCGTCGTGTCCGTGTTTCTTTTCGAGTACATAGGACGACCAAACGCCAAGTGCAAAAATCGCGGCTATTATAAAGAAAAAAATTTCGTGAAGCAATAAGGAAGCGTCCCCCGGAAAAAATAACCAATAAAATAAAATGGCCAACAAACTTCCCCACGTTCCGGGCGCTTTGGGAAGAAAACCTACGCCCAAACCCGTGCCGATCAGCGTAGCGAGGAAATTCATCAGGGTCAGTTTTTATTAAGGCTGATCGAGGAATTCAGAAGGCTGCGGCGATTGTCGTACAAATACAAAATTCCTGAAAGGGCGGTTATGGTCGTCACGATAAGCATGCCCAGATAGATAAGTTGATATTGCAAAACAAAAGCGCTGACGTGACTGGACATCTCCCACGTCTTAATCGACTGGATGGCAATGAAGGCCAGTATGATATTGATCATCACCATTTGCGCCGCCGTTTTTATTTTCGCAATCACGCTCGTCATCATGGGTCGGCCACGCTTCAAGGCGTAGGAACGCAAATATGTGATCATGAAGTCGCGAATGACAATCACCAAGACCATCCATAATTTAACCACACCTAAATAGACAAAAGAAGAAAAAGCGGCTAAAACCAAAACCTTATCGGCCAGAGGGTCAAGAAACTTGCCCCATTCAGAATGCGATGCATATTTGCGGGCGAGATAACCATCGTACCAGTCCGTAATGCTGGCAACCACGAATAACAGAACCGCGTAGATCTGATAGGATTCATCCAGCAGACAATAGACAAAAAACGGCGTCATCAGTATCCGCATGACCGTAAGAATGTTCGGCAATAGTTTCATATTTTCTATTTCCTAAGCGTCCAATCCCGTAACGCGCGAAGATAGAAAATGTTCCTTGCACAGGCAAGAGTATTATGCGGCATTCGAATGAAAACATGCCCAAGCCTTCCTGACACAGTGCCTAATCTACAAAGGACCTATGCCGCCGGATACCGAACGCGAGAATTTTCGGGCACTTTTCTCTCGACCTGAATGCAAATGTCATGTAGGAACCTTATGGCCGTTCTCCAATAATCTTTTTCGACTACGGCGGTTACATGATGTTCTCCCGAAAAAATGGCGAGCGGCGAAATATTAAGCTTCTCCAAAATGTCAAACATTACCGTATGACCTTCTCCCCCAATTCCCAATCCGTCGCCGACCAAGCTTATGGTTGACGCCTCATAGACGCCTTCTCGAAGTCTAACCACGCGCGTTTTTTCTTCGCCGTCCCAGTGGCTCAAAAAGGAATGTTCTCCGATTGAGGTATCACTTTTTAGAAAACCGACACTGGGTCTGCCGGTCACGGCATAGATTTCGGAATCGGTTTGTCGTAAAATCCGCGTTCCCGCCTTTTCCGATGCAAAGGTATTCTTGACGGTAATCAATATTCCCTCATCCAATGCCCGCGCTATGGTCTTAGGATGCAGAACCTTTGCGCCAAGCCTTGCCAGAGTAGCGGCCATATCGTAGGTGATACTTTCAATCGTGCGGGCATTTTCAATGAGTCGCGGATCGGCGGTCAATATGCCATTCGTGTCCGTCCAGATTTGAATCTCCTGGGCCTCGAGTGCCGCACCGAAAATTGCCGCACTGAAGTCTGATCCCCCTCGCCCTAGAGTCGTCGGACGGCCTTGATCATCCGCTCCGATGTATCCCTGCGTCACAATGATACGCGACGTTTTAAAAATGATGCGTACGCCCGAAATGTTTGCCTTGATCGCTTCAGATTGTGGCTCGGCTTCCCCGAAATTAGAATCGGTCACAATAATGTCTCGCGCGTCCAGCCATGTTGTAGCTTCATGACCATTCAAATACGCTGCTAAAATGCGCGACGACAAGAGTTCACCAAAACCTAAAATTCGATCGCGGGTGCCTGCCGACGCTTCCTGTAAAAAACGCGTCCCGTAAATAATTCGGCGCAACTCTTCAAATAAGAATTCCACCGGTCGGCGTGACTCATCCGGCAAATTAAGTTCCTCCATGAGCTCCAAATGCCGGTCCCGCAATTGCACAAAAATAAGATCCGATTTATCATCCAATACATTTTTTGATAGGCGGATGAGATTGTCCGTTACACCGGCACTTGCCGAGGCGACAACTATTATCTGTTGTGAGTTTTCACAGCGGATTATTTCCGTCACCTTTTGAATACTTTCGAAATCCTTCAGGGATGTCCCGCCAAATTTTAATACAACCATTATTTCTCCTTTATTTACCTTTGTTGAACAACTATTTCTTTCTCCCTTAAAAGGGGGAATTTGCTCCATCAGTCAAGCGTCTCAACTCTTCACGCTCCCGCCATTCACATTGATCGTCGCGCCGGTAATATGATTCGCGAGATCCGATGCCAGGAACAAAATTGCACCGGCTACATCTTCCGCGGTGCCTATTTTTTTTAAAGGAATTCCTTCTACAGCTTTCTGTCGTTCCTCGGCACTCGAAAATATTTCGGCATTCAAATCCGTATCCACCCATCCCGGCGCAACGGCATTCACCAAAATTCCATCCTGCGCCAATTCATCCGCCAGCGATCTTGTATAGGCAAGCATGCCTCCTTTTGATGCCGCATAGTGTGCGTGAAAGGCTTCTCCGCGCTGTCCTGCGGTCGAGGCCACGTTGATTATTTTTCCTCCGCGATGCGCTTTAAAAAAAGGTACGACGGCTTCCGTCGCAAAAAAAACACCGTCGAGATTAACCGACATCGTCCGTCGCCAATCTTCAAACGCCATCGCGCCCGATTCTCCATACGTCCAGATACCGGCATTATTTACCAGCACATCAACACCGCCAAAATGTTCAATGGCCACACGGACCAAATTTTGTGATGTCTGTGGATCTGAAATGTCGCCCTGAACAATAATGGCACGTTTTCCGCTGCGCGTAATTTCCTCCGCCACGGATTTTGCTCCGCATCCGTTTTTATCATAGTGGATAAGGACATCCGCACCCGCTCGGGCAAAAAATTTCGCCGTCGCCGCGCCAATGCCGCGGGACGCTCCCGTTACGATCACCACACGATTTTTTAATTCAATCATAATTCTCCAAAAAAGTTTTTACTAAAAAATTCAATTGTTCGTACGCGATCAAAAACGCATCGTGCCCGTCCTCTGTGTCTATCTCTGCATAAGTCCCATTCGGAATTTCTTTCGCTGTACTTTTCATAAGATCGCACGGGTAAAGGACATCGCTGCTTATGCCGACGCACAGCGTCTTAGCGCGAATCGCATTTAAGACGCTCTTCAGGACTCCCCGACCTCGCGCAAGATCATGAGAATCCATCGCGCGGGTGAGGTAGAGATAACTATTGGCGTCAAATCGTTTGACCAATTTATTGCCCTGATAGTGCAGATAACTCTCTACTTCAAAAAACTTCTCATTCACATACGGCACGCCAAGCGCACCATGAATTTTCTTTCGAGAAAATTTTTGTTCGAATGCCGGTGCGGATCGATAAGAAATCATGGCCGCCATTCGCGCGAGCGCCAAGCCCTGTGATGGTTGTCGGACATAAGCGCCCTTCTGCCAAGCCGGATCGTTGCGAATAGCCTGACGCTGAATCTCATTCCATGCGGTCGCCCATGCCGGATGCTGCGCGCAGGCGGCGATGGAGATAAGGCGCTCCGTTTTTTCGGGATACATCGCGCCCCATTCCAATACCATCATGCCGCCAAGCGATCCGCCGATCACCGTGTGAATTCGTTTAATGCCGATTTGGTCGAGGCATAACGCATAGACTTTTACCATATCGCGGATCGTGATCGCCGGAAACTTAATTCCGTGCGCTTTACCGGTTTTTGAATTAATGGAGCCCGGGCCTGTCGTACCGTAGCAACTCCCGAGAACATTCGCGCACACGACAAAATATTTATTAGTGTCGATTGCGAGCCCCTGCCCGACAAGCCCTTGCCACCATCCTTCTTTTTCAGAGGTATCCGCCGCGGTCGAATGACCTGTGAGCGCATGACATACGACAATCGTATTGTCACGCGCTTCATTCAGAGTGCCCCATGTTTCGTAAGCCACACTCAGGTCCTGCAATTCCTCACCGCACTCGAGTTCCAGCCGTTTCAGTTTTGCGATCATTACGCGGCTTTCGTCTTCTTTTGCGATTCCGCTACGGCACGAAATGCATTTTCGAAATCGGCCAGAATATCGTTGATATGTTCGATGCCCACGGATACCCTTACCAAATCACCGGTTACGCCGGATTCGCGCTGTTCTTTCTCAGACAGCTGATGGTGAGTCGTTGACGCCGGATGAATGACCAGGGTTTTCGCATCGCCGACATTGGCCAGCAGACTTGCGAGTTTTAGGTTATTAATCAGCGTACGCCCGCTTTCGATACCGCCCTTCACGCCGAAAACCACAACACCTCCGAATTGCCCTTCACGCAAGTAACGTTTCGCATTTTTGTGGTACGGATGATTTTCAAGTCCCGGATAAGAGACCCAAGCCACCTGATCGTGCGCCTGGAGCCATTTCGCAAAGGCCAGCGCATTCTGATTATGACGCTCCACACGCAATGAAAGCGTTTCGAGACCCAGGATAAATTGGAACGCGTTAAACGGACTGAGGCTCGCCCCAAGATCGCGTAAGCCTTCTACACGCGCTCTTATGATAAATGCGATATTGCCGAAAGGCCCATCGCTGCCAAATACTTCCCAAAATTTCAAGCCATGATATCCCGGACTCGGTTCCGTAAAAGCAGGAAATTTACCATTACCCCAATTGAATTTTCCGGAATCCACAATCACACCGCCAATCGACGTTCCGTGCCCGCCTATCCATTTCGTTGCCGAGTGAACGACAATGTCCGCACCATGCTTGATGGGCTGCGAAAGATATCCGCCTGCGCCAAATGTATTATCCACGATCAAAGGGATATTATGACGATGCGCAACATCGGCGATCGCTTCAAAATCCGGAATATTGAGTCGCGGATTTCCGATGGTTTCTAAATAAATTCCCTTCGTTTTCTCATCAATCAATTTTTCAAATGCTTTCGGATCGTCACCGTCCACGAACTTGACCTGAATACCCAACCGCGGCAAAGTGACTTTAAAAAGATTGTACGTTCCGCCATAAATCAGGCTCGTACTCACAATATTATCACCGGCTTGTGCAATGGTCGTAATGGCCAGAAATTCTGCCGCTTGGCCGGAAGCCGTAGCCAGAGCCGCCACACCGCCTTCGAGCGCCGCGATGCGCTCTTCGAAAACCGCTGTCGTTGGGTTCATGATCCGCGTATAGATATTGCCGAATTCCTTCAGCGCAAATAGTGTTGCGGCATGTTCGGTGTCATTAAAAACATAGGATGCCGTCTGATAGATCGGCACGGCACGTGAATTGGTTGCGGAATCCGGTTTTTGCCCCGCATGCAATTGCAGCGTTTCAAATTGATAATCTTGCTTTTCGTTACTCATTGTTTTTTCCTTTTCAGTTGATTTGTTTTTTAAATACACAATTCTCGAATTTCGTCCTTCGGTTACACACGCAACCTGAAGGTTGCGGCTACCATTTTTGTCAATATGGCTGCCGCATCAAAAACTGGTGATCGACTTTCATACATCGGTTTTTGATCACCGTCACCTTGTTCTTTTCGGCATGTTCTAATACACTTTCAGCGGGCTCAATACCGAGCTGAATCCAAAAAATTCCTGCGCCAATCGCCAACGTCTCCTCGAAAGCCTCCGGTATATCGGATGCTTTACGAAACACATCCACCGCGTCCACAGGAAAAGGAATATCTCTGAGCGACGGATAAGTTCGCTCGCCAAGAATTTCCTTCGCGGAAGGATTCACCGGAACAATCGTGTAGCCGGCATTTTTCAGGTATCGCCCGACATAGTGACTGTCCTTGTGCGGATCCTTTGAAATACCAAGAATCGCAATCGTTCGGATTCGCCTCAGCAAATCTTGTACACGATTGGTCTCCCGGGCCAGAAATTCGGACGCGTACATTTTTTTCTCATACCATGCGCGAAAAACAGGTTCCATAGGTTTCTTGGTCCTTTAACTTGCTAAGGCGATTAATTTGGAATCTCTTGAAATCGCAAAACGCACGGGCGTGGCATTTGAGATATTATCGTTGACGGGGCAGCGATCCTTTACCAATTCAAAAAGCCGGCTCAATTGGCCTTCTGATGCATCGGTATCAATATTAATATCAACTTGCAGGCCGATAAAGCCTGCGCGTCCCGCATTGGACTGACCAAAAAGCTTGGCGGGGTCTATATCTCCATTGATGCCGAGATTTAGAGACTGGACCGTGATTCCTAATTCTTTGGCGACCAAATGAACCACCACGTTAAGGCATCCGGCATAACCGGCTAAAAGGTACTCCACCGGATTAGGCGCTTCGTCCTGGCCGCCTAAGGCATGGGGCTCATCAATAGTTAGTGTAAAGTTACGGGACTTTCCTACGTACTTTGCTGCGGTCTTGCTTGCGCCGTTAATTGAAAAATTTAATACTTCACTCATGTTTTTTTTCTTTTCTGTTAAAAAAATTAATCCATTCATTGAATAACTTGTCTTAGTTGTGACATCGTTCCATATCTTGTCTTTGCATACTTTCTCTAAGTCGACCGTTCCTCATGTTCTTCTCCTTTTGATTAGGGTTGAAAATAAAAAACCCTTCCGGCAACAAGTCGGAAGGGTTTGGAAAAACTAAAAATGATTATTCAGTTCAAACAAATCCCTCCCGCGGGCGCATGCACATCATCGCCATCATACACATCATCATCGTTTGTTTTGTTCTTACCGACATTTTCTTACTCATTTTACGTTTACTCTTTTTGGGCAATAAAAAAGCCCTTCGGTTGAAGGGCTTCATTTTTAAAATCTATAGTTACGACTTAAAATAAGAAACCCAATCGCGCACGCATACACATGCACATCAAGTTCATCATCCTATTTTGAGTCGTGATTAATTTCATGGCGTCATTATAAAGCACGAGTTGCCGTTTGTCAAGAAGTATTTTTATTGAACTTCATTTCTTAGTTTAATGCACTAACAAAATAGACGACACAACATTCACCAACTTCACTCCAATTCCCCTTCTTCCGGCTTCTCCTGAAGCCTTTCAAAATAACGTTTCCCGGCGATCATGACGACGAACTCGCCCTTCGGCGGATGCTTTTCAAAGTGCGACAGAAGTTCGGTCGCCGTGCCGGTTAAAAATTCTTCGAATTTTTCCAAATAGCTCAATGAACCAAGATTTGCTTGTCCGTCTCTTCACATTTCTTTATCTTGAATGGTGAAATGAAGCGGGCTCAATTTCTATGAATTAAAAGCGGGGTATCTCATGAAAATTCTATCAGCATTTTGTATCGTGATTTTTTTTGTGGCTTTCGTATTTAGTTGTGATGAGTCGCATAAGTCCGGCTCTTCTGAAAAGTTTGACACCTCCATCCCGTGGGAGCAGACGAATGGACCTTATGGAGGTACTGTCAATTGTTTTGCTGTCAACGGCACAAATGTTTATGCCGGAACTTATGATGGCGTTTTCTTATCTACAACCGGTGGTGCAAGTTGGATTAGTTTTAGCCCTGGTCTGACAGACTCATACGTAAATACATTATTTGTTTTAGATAAAACCATTCTTGTTGGGACTTACGAAGGTGTTTTTCGATCAACGGACAAGGGAATAAATTGGGAGTTAACCAATGGTATTCCACAGAACACGCCTGTTTATTCCATTACACTTTATGACAAGATTCTCTTTGTCGGAACGGTCAAAGGTGTTTTTCAATCGATGGATAGTGGAGCACACTGGACACATTTAAACGGAGTAGCAGCTACCGCCAAATCACTTATTGTCACGCAAAACATTTTCTTTGCGGGGACGTATGATGGCGTATTTCGATCTTCCAATAACGGAACTACCTGGGAATTAGTAAATAATGGTATGAAGGACGTTGGTGTCTATGACATTGCCATTTATAATAATGAACTTTTTGCGGCGACATATGTCGGTGTTTTCCGTTCAATCAATAACGGAGACAACTGGGAATTAGCGAGCACTGGCTTAACTAATACGACAGTTTACGCCCTTGCTGTGGCAGGATCAAGTATTTTTGCGGGAACTCCCGGTCATGTGTTTCAATCCGCAAACAGTGGAGCAAACTGGACATCAATAATTACAGGCGTGTTACCTGAGGAATATGTATGGGCAATTGCGGTTTTGAATGGAAACATCTTGGTAGGAACAGATAGAGGAATTTTCATTTCCAAGGATAACGGCTTGACTTGGGCATCGGCAAAATTGGGTTTAACAGCTCTTGGGGTTGAGACTCCTGTAGTATCCGGAACAAGCCTTATTACTAGAGCAACACGAGGTGGTAGCGTCTTTTTATCCTCTAATTATGGAAATAGCTGGGAAACTGTTACTTCCCCATTGGCTGATGCACGAACAATTTATGACCTTGCCGCATCAGGAAATTACATTTTTGTTATTTCTGACATAGGAAGGTTTTTTTCTAAAGACAGTGGCATAAACTGGACTTTTGCCAGTAGTGATCTGGCGAACGCCTATATTTTTTCACTTGCTTCTTCTGGTACCAACGTTTATGCGGGGACTCAAGATGGAGTTCTTCGATCAACAAACAGTGGATTTAATTGGACACTAATTAACGAAGGGCTTCAGAACAAACATATATATGCTCTCATAGCAATGGAAAAGAATCTAATTGCAGGAACCGACAGCGGCATTTTTCTTAAGACTAATAGTGGTTCAAGTTGGGAGGCAGCAAATGCCAGTTTGACAGATGTTTATGTACTATGTGCCAACGATTCAATTATACTCGCAGGAACTTATCGTAATGGGATTTACAGATCTACCAACAATGGTTTGACTTGGACTGCATCAAATGTTGGTTTGACGACTTTGAATATCAGTTCACTTGCCTCATCGGACGATTATCTTTTTGCTTCAACAAGTGACGGCATATTCATATCAATGAATAATGCACTACTTTGGGAAAAGATCAACTGGGGCATCGAAAATAGAAATTTTAGTATTTCTGTTAGTGGTAAGTATATTTTTACTGCGAAAAGAAACGCAGGTGTTTGGCGCCATCCACTCTAAGTGGTCTTACTCCAATTCCCCTTCCCCCGGCTTCTCCTGAAGCCTTTCGAAATAACGCTTCCCGGCGATCATGACGACGAACTCGCCCTTCGGCGGATGCTTTTCAAAGTGCGATAAAAGTTCGGTCGCCGTGCCGGTTAAAAATTCTTCGAATATTTTTGTCAGTTCACGCCCAAGGACAACCGGACGTTCGCCCAGATGCTCCTGAATTTCCTCAAGCATTTTTATAATACGATATGGCGATTCGTATAGAATAATCGTGCGATCCTCTTCCGCCAGCTTTTTCCACCGCGTTTGTCTTCCCTTTTTTTGCGGAAGAAATCCTTCAAAAACAAAACTGTCTGTGGGCAGGCCGGACGCGCACAAGGCCGCCATCGCGGCGGTCGGGCCCGGAATGGGAATCACTTTGATTCCACTTTCGCGCACCGCACGAACGAGCTTAAACGCCGGATCGGAAATGGTCGGAGTTCCCGCGTCGGATACAACACCAACATTTTGACCACTCACGAGGCGCTCAAGAATTTGCGGAATACGCACGGATTCATTGTGTTCAAACAGGCTGATCGTGGGCTTTTGAATCTGAAAATGATCGAGGAGAATTTTCGTTTGACGCGTATCTTCGCAAGCAATCAAATCGCATTCCTTTAGCATCCTTACCGCACGAAGGGTAATGTCCTCGAGATTGCCGATCGGCGTGGCAATAATATAGAGCGCGCCGCTCATGGTTCGACTCCGCTCACCATGATGGCGTTTAAGCCAGATAAGTTCATTTTAGTTTTCCTGCAAATTCCAGAATGTCCGTTTCGATTTCTTTAAATGATGCGTTCGCGATTTGAGGCAGAGCCATAAAAATAATTTCATATCCATCGAAGGCCGATTTGTTTTTTCTAAAAGCTTCCCGCATCCGGCGCCGGTATAGATTTCGTTTCACCGCATTACCGTTTTTTTTTGAACAAACAAAGCCGGCGACTACCGGTTTTCCGGTTGGAATAAAAATCAGTCGGATAAAACGACCGTTTTTTCGCTTTCCTTTTTCAAACATCCGTTCGAAATCAAGACGATGACGAATAATGACGTTTCGGGGTAATCCTTCGGATTTCATAAGACGATTCGCAGAATCATGGATGCCCATGACTATTAGCGTAACGGCAAGGACATATAAAATGCGGCTCCGGAAGGATATGCTTTCGGCGGCGATTCAACCCAGATTTTTCCGCGATGCGCTTCCGCGACATGTACACAGAACGTGAGGCCGAGACCCGTTCCGGCTTTATTTTTATCGTCACGACCCTGCCCGAATTTTTCAAAAATCACGGACTGAAATTCTTTAGGAATATTCTGCCCTTTATTGACAATACCGATAAGGGTCGCTTCTGAATTCTCCGATAGCTCAATAATGATTTTCGATCCGGCTTCCGCGAATTTTATCGCGTTACTGATCAGATTGGTCAGCATGCGTCCGATCAAAACTCTGTCAGCTTCGCAAAAAACCTCTTTGCCGCCGTCACGAATTTCAATATCCACGCCGGCACGCATCAGGAGAGGTTTTATACGCATGGCCGTTTCTTTGGCAATTTCATTCAGAATAATATCTTCGCGGCGAATCTCCATCTTATTCGCCTCGAGTTTTCCGATATCCATCAGATTATTAATCAGAAGGAGCGACTCTTCAATGTCGGCGCTCGCAATACTGATCATTTCCAGCTGTTGCTTGTCTTTCAATTGACCCTTCAAAAACTCCAGCGACATTTTGATCGAACTCATAGGGGTGCGGAGGTCGTGCACAATCATGTGCGTCATGTCCTCTTTCATGCGTTCGAGTTTGGATATATCGTCGTGCAGTGATTTCGCCTGCAATAGCGCCTTCATGCGCGCTTCAAGAATAACGGCATCAAACGGTTTGGTCAAAAAATCGTCTGCGCCGGCTTCAATGCCCTTCACGTTGTCCTCGACTTTATCGAGCGCTGTAATGAGTATGACCGGAATATGGCGCGTATTCGGATCCTTTTTCAGTCGGCGGCACACTTCAAATCCATCCATGTCCGGCATCATTACGTCGAGCAGAATAATATCGGGATTTTCTTTCGTGATCAATTCCAACGCGAGTTTGCCATTGGTCGCGATGACAATCTCATGCCCCATCGGTTCGACAAAACTCTGCATCATCATCAGATTGAGTTCGCTGTCGTCCACTGCCATTATTTTTTTTGAGTCGCTCATGATTTTTTAATTTTTATTGTTAACAAAATTCTTGATTCCATCACGAATCCCCTCGGCGATTTTTTCCTGAAATTTTTTATCACGCAATTTTTCTTCCTGTTCCGGAAGCATGATGAATCCACATTCTACAAGCACCGAAGGCATATATCCATTTCTACATACAGAAATATTGCCCTCCATCGATCCAAAATTCGGCCAATTTGTTTTTCCAACCAGGGTCTTCAAAATCGCTTCCGCCAGCTTTTGGCTTTGAGAGTGATAGTAAATCACGCTTGGTCCATACGGCTGATTGAATGGATTAATGCCGTCCGGTAACGCGTTATTGTGAACGCTGACAAATATATCACAATCTGCGGAATTTGCAATGACGGTACGCTCCAAAAGTTCAAGTCCGTCCGTCGTATCGGCATGCGTCATCACAACCGTCGCCCCTTCTTTTTCTAAAAGCTTTCTAAGCCGCGACGCAATTTCGACATTCATCTGTCGCTCTTGGGTTCCACGTGGTCCGGTCGAACCGATGTCCTTTCCATGGCCAGGGTCGACGCAAACCTTGAGATTCTTTAATCCTGCAGACTTCGGCTTGTGACGAACTTTCCAAACAAGATTGTCGCCTTCATAATGCGCCTCGTAACCCCAAACACTATTACTTAATCGCAGAGTGCATTGGACGATTCCATCTTCTAATTGCGACCACCGCGCCGATTCGATTTCGTCGTTCTCATTCTCCCGCCTTACCCAATCGATATCTGCCGTCGCACCAAAAATCTTCATGACCAACGTTCTGTCATCCGGTTGAGAAATCTGGAAGGGCAAATTCTCTGCCATCGTAAATTTGACGAGGGAGTTGCGCTCTTCTTTACGAATTCGAATAACCCTCACAACAGAATTCACCGTGCGCCCGGAGACAATTTTAACATGATTCTTAGGAATCCATGCTGAAGTATTTTTATTAAGTCGAATACGATATTCTTCACGGGTTTGACCATCGGCGAAGGCGCGGACATCACGCGGCCAGAAATAGTAATAAGAATTACCGGGAGCCACACGTGCCACATTGAGCAGGTCCGTGGTTTCAATAACTACCGAAGTTTGGCCACATGAAATTCCGCCTTTTGAAATTTCTTCAAAACTACGGCCTTCGTACGATACACGAAATCGTATCCTCTTTTTGCTGTGCTCCCTTTTCAAAAAATACGTTCCTCGGTAGAGCCCTGAGACTTGAGGCATCGCAGTTGCGTGATCCGTGCCAAATGCTGCGACCCCAAAATTATCCATACCCATTCCCCTCAATTCGTTCATAAGAATTTCCTCTTCGCGCCCGGAAGAATCCATCACGAATCCCACAACGTTAACGCCCGGAATCGTGCGGCATTGAATTTCAAGTTCTTCGCCTATCGGCAAATCAACATCCGACGAAGGTTTGGTGAATCGGCGGTCGAATTCGAGCCTATCTAGCGGCACCGAAGCGATTGGAACGAAAACGCGTCGATTGAAGTTGACTATTGAATCTCTTGTTTGAATTTCAATTCTAAAATTGAACGACGAGTCTTTTTGAGTAGCCGCCAGAGGAAGAAACTGTATAAACGCGCCGTCATTAGACGTGCGCGTCTCGACTCCATTTATAAATAATTTTTTGTGAGAAATCAGAACCTGTCCAAAAATAAAACTCGAGTCTACCGCTGAAAGTAATTGCCCCTCACGTGGATAAATAATCTTAATGGGTGATTGAGAAAAAAGTGATACACTCAACAGGAAGAGTATTACTGAAAACCACGCCGCGGAACCCACGCTTTCGCGATTATTTTGCGAGACTCCGTTTGGCCAAT
>JANNSF010000204.1:0-1784 GCA_031402315.1 bacterium
GATTTATCAGAACGTAAATGCAAGGCCTTCATTGGATGTATCGGAAATCAAACGCAACTTGATCGCTCAGCTGACTTCACCTGTGCGTTGGACCCAAACGGTGCAAAACATGGTTACAGATGGGGGCACCATTTTTATCGAGTGCGGTCCGGGGAAAGTCCTGCAAGGGCTGGTGAAGAAGATATCCCCGACTGCCGAAGCAGCCAGTATTTAAGAAACGTTTCCTGCACCTATTTCCCAGAACCTAGTTTATCCACCCCCAGTGGATCTTTACATTCTTCAAGCATCCTGGCAATGGTTTTTCCAGCGATTGGATGAATCATATCGGGGATCAGTTCGGCAAGCGGCATGAGCGTGAATTTTCTTTCTCCCATTGCCGGATGTGGAACAACAAGGTTAGGCTGATTAATTACCTGATCCCCGTACAAGAGGATGTCAATATCGATCGTACGAGGACCCCATTGTTTTCCCCGTGTTCTACCCAGGGAATCTTCAATAGCCTGGAGTGTGAAAAGTAGAAGATCAGGGCTCAACGCAGTGTCTATGGCTATTGCCTGATTTAGAAATGCCGGTTGATCGGTGATTCCCCATGCCGCCGTCTCGTAGATGGAGGAGGGCTTAACTTGCGTACCCGCCAACAAATGAATTCTCATCCGGGCATTATCCAGATAATTCCTCCGTTCACCCTGATTTGAACCCAGCAGTAAAAATGCACGTATCATCCTATTCTAACTAGTCTGGTCACACGTAAAATTGGTACTTTTGCTTTCTTAATTCGCCTTTATGACCTTTTTAAAATCCTTCTTTGCTTCCTGCCTGGGTACCCTGGTAGCGCTTGCCGCACTCCTCTTTATTGGCTTTTCAATCCTGGCTTCCCTTTCAGCTGAAAAGGCGGTGAGCATTGCTGACAATTCTGTTCTGCACCTGAAACTAGAAGCGCCTTTTGCTGAACTCGAACTAGACGACCCGCTGGCCGAATTGTTTCCGGCTGCCTCGGAGCAGACGTTGGGACTCCTTCACATGAAGGAGGTCATTAAGTATGCCCAGACGGATCCAAAAATTAAGGGCATCTACCTCAACACCAGTTTTCTGATGGCAGGGCCGGCGTCACTGCAGGAGCTCCGCGCTGCATTGGTTGATTTTAAGGAATCCGGAAAATGGGTCATTTCATATGCCAATTTCTACACAGAAGGTGCTTATTACGTGGCCTCTGCCGCTGATAAAGTCTACCTGTACACAGAAGGAGAAGTGGAATTCAACGGGCTTGCCACCGAAGTGATGTTTTTTAAGAAAATGTTTGACAAACTGGAGATCAAGCCACAGATATTCCGTGTGGGTGACTTCAAGAGCGCAGTAGAACCGTTTATGCGCGAAACGCTCAGTGATGAAAACAAACTGCAGTTGAATTCGATGCTGGGGTCAATCTACGGGGTAATGCTTCATGAAATGTCGGACTCCCGCAAAATTCCATACGAACGGATGAAGGAAATATCAGACAAGATGCTGGTGCAGAATGCGCTGGGAGCACTTTCATTTGGCCTTGTTGATTCGCTGTATTACGATGATCAAATAAAGGATGAGTTGCGGAAGCGGCTGAACCTTGACAAAAAGAAAAGCCTTCCGCTGGTCCGGTACAGTCAATATAAGAAATCAATACCGACAGCTAAATCCTCTCCCAACGAAATAGCAGTCATCGTGGCGGATGGCAACATCCTTCCGGGCCGTTCTGACAACGGGGTGGTGGGTGCTACTACCATTGTTGAGGCCGTGCGTCGTGCCCGCAC
>JANNSF010000205.1:0-6301 GCA_031402315.1 bacterium
GGTGTGGGTGTCGTGGATATGCAAGCTAAGCTCCTTCAAAAGATCGAAGAACTCACTCTGTACATGATCGAGCAAAATAAGAAATCGAATATCCAGTCAGCAGAAATCGAAAAGTTGAAAAAACAGATTCAGTCCTTGGAGTAGAAATAATGCAATTCTCATTTCTAATTCTGATTGGGCTGTGCGTGACAAGTGCCTACGCCCAAGAAAAAGTCACCCTCCCGCTCGCGGAAGATTCCTATATCAGCTACGGCGCGCATGATAATGTCCTTTTCGAAGGGCAGATCGCGCCCAATTATCCCGTGATCCAGTGGGGCGGCGCCACGGACGAATTTTCGGGCAGTATCAGCCTCGTGCCGAAGATTATTCTCAAAATGTACACTTCCGAGTCTAATCCCGTAAAAACTCCGTCTTACATGCCCAGGATCATTTTTCAAGGGCTATGGCAAAGTGGGACGCTGAATCTGTATCCCTATACCATCCTCAGCCACCACTCCAATGGCCAAAACGGGGAGACGATAATCTACAACGAGAAGTCCGCCACAGACTACAGCCAGCCAGCCCGTAAACTGAATACTGAAAATGGCAGTTTCTCGACCAATTATATTCAAAGCGGCTATTACATCAGCCTATCCTCCCATTCTAAGCATCTGGTCGGAGCGTCGTATGAGTACCATCCGGCGCATGGAGTTTTTTCAATCGATAAAAATATCGCGGGCATCTATGGTCGTAAAAGAATTCACTACGACTACCGCTATGCAGGGGATTTGCTCCAGATTGATCTGAATTACACCAAGATTCTCGACCGGATCACCGATCTCGACGGAAAGCCGCCGTCACGAATTTTTTCGGCCACGGCAAAAGTCAAGCTTCCAAAAATGAAAAACATGGTCTGGCTCTTTGCGAATTACTACCGCGGCCAGGACTATTACAATATCCAATTCCTGCACGAGATCGCGCAATTCAAAATCGGTCTCGCGATCCATACTAAACTAATGGTGGAGTAAGATGATACCGATGAATAAATTAGTTTTTGCCATATCTGTTTTAATCTTAAATGTGGGCACTTTTTATGCTCAGGATGAAAGTAGTTCAGCTGGAAAAATTAAAACTTTTGCACTCAATAGTGATTTATTAGGCGCCGGTGCGAGTTCCGTAAATCTGTTTACGGGCGATGTCAATTTTCCCATTACACTCATTACTCTTCCGGGGAGAAACGGTTTAGATGTCTCAGTATCCGCGAGCTATTCAAGCAATATCCAGCAAAGCTATAAAACTTGGAATCTGGACGCACCAACAGGCATACTGGGCCTGGGCTGGTCTATGGATAATGAAAAAATTGTCGTGGATCATAAAAATACAGGTATGCGATACGACGATGATTTTTATTTGATTTCCGGTGGTTCAAGCAATCTTTTGGTTAGGACAGGTACGGCCGGCGATGGCGCCTTTACATACGAAACCAAGAATTATCAATTTTGGAAAATAAAATATTACCTAGCCGATGAAAAGTGGGAAATCATACGCGAAGATGGATCAACCTACCAATATGGTGGAGGTGTCTTTAACGTTGCTACCCCAACAGAAGATTATCCGGCAACAGGAAAGCACTCTCTCGGTGAGTCGGTGGAATGGGGCGTAAAATGGGGAAATTGGATCGGCAGCAGTTCCATTACCACGGGCCAAGCACAGTTTGCGGTTGCTTGGAATCTTTCTAAGATTCGAAATACTTGGGCCGATGAAGTGAACTTCGAATACCTCAATGTTCGCCAACGGGTGGGATCCGGAGGTCTATATCATACGGAAGCGGCCTATTTGCAAAAAACGATTGACGTCTATGGTCGAAAAATTAGCTTTGTATATTCTTCAAAAAATAACGAACAAAGCACGCAAAGAGAATTTCAGGAACCACATCGCGAATCGACCGAACCGGACGCATATCAAGAGCGATATGAAAAACTATTTTTGGATTCTATTGAAGTATTTAATGAATCAAGTTCCAAACTATTCTGCGTCGATTTTGACTATTCCGTTTTAGGTGCGGATAGTCTATCAAAACGATATCTAATGTCGGTCACACAGAGAAACACGAGATTTGAAGCGTTGCCCAATGTTAAGTTCGACTACTACACAAATAATGTGTCATTGCCAAAAGTCAATGGAGCGCTTAAAACGATCACGTCACCCACAGGCTCGATTAATACATATAATTACTCGCAAAAAGTGATTACCAACTCCAATCGTGATCTAGCGATAGCCCCGCCATCAGCCGAATACAGTCATCCGAGGGTTTTTATTGGAGACGATTACGTTGTAGTGACTTGGGCGAGGCCAACGGCCCCCAATCTTCAAATATATGCCTATACGTGGGATGGACGCTGGGTGTCCAGCGGATTGCTCTATGAGACGAATATGAATATTGAGGTTAATCTACTAGATTTCGAAATCATGGTTGAAAAGGATTTTTTTGCTCTGATTGACAGAATATACGTTCCAGATCCTGGGTCAACCGATCTACATTCAACAAAGCATGTACACTTATTTCGAAAACATCCGACTCAGTTCAATATTTGGAATCGTCAAAGCCTTGATGTGTCCGTAGATAACAATGATTTCAATAATGCACACTTTATGTCCGGTAATAATTGGGTTGCCGTTCTGGGAGCTGAATCCGGCAAACTGACTCGAATAAAGTGGAACGGTATGACATGGGATGTGATTGCAGATGCTGCCATACATACTGACGAAAGACATCATTTTTGGGGTTCGGGATCCGGTAATTATTTCATCACTCAAAATCAGAATGAGGCTAAAGTTTGGGATACTGATCATTGGACTTGGGTGGATTCCCCGGATATAATGAAAATCTATTTTGTAGACGAATTGGGAAATTGGCAAACGCGTACGGTCAATTCGTCATATATATTCAATTCCTATGGTGGGGGCAGCAATACATCAAATTGGTTTACCGGTCCGAGTTGTGCTGTGGCCATGCCGGAAGGGCAAAGCAAGAGAATTTATCATTGGGACGAGGATTACAATGTCCTTTCAAGCGGCGTTGCCGTGTCCAATATAGATAATGAAGCGAAGGTTTATTTCAATGATGGTCAGATATCACTCCACTCGTATAAATCAAATGGCGATAATTTTGGAAATGCAGAATTGTACCGCTTCAACGGAAGTAATTGGAAGAATATTAATATTGGTCAGGAGGGTAGCGGATGGTCAAGGGCTTTTTCATTTGGACCTGACGCTACGATCAAGTATGCAGGTAAAACCGGTTCTTATACAAAAAATCTTGTTACTTTTAATCCCAATTCGGATTCGTGGAGCAGTTCCCCCATCAATTATGGAGGAGGAACATTCGGCGGAATAAGTTTTATGGGGCAAAATTATTACTTTTCTCTGGACAGCCTTTATTACCGCAGGACCAATGGAGCATGGGATCGAGTATATAAGTTGCCGAGTGGATACCAAATAAATTATGTTGCCAATTATATTCATGAGGGGCAAGGTTTTCTCAAATACCGTTTTGATGATGCTTTAAATAGTTATTCATCCAAAATTGCTCATTTGCAGAATGGCTCAGTCTTTTTGGAGTCGCTCTCTTATAATTCGAATTACTTTGAAAACGAAGCGCTTATTGGTTATACAAATTCCGACAATACGGTTCGGGGGCAGACCGTTATTCTATTCCATGAAACGAGTTTAGAGACGGGGACGATCTACTTGCATCGTGTGATTGACGGTCAGGCAACCGGCATGATCAATGACTATCCCGTCACGTCGCTCTCCACATGGGACGGAGTGCGGACCATCGCGACGACCATTGACTACGATCTTGCAACTGCAGCGGTTGATCCTTCGGGGTGGTCTGCACAGTATAAGGAAACAACCATGTCGGTTGGCGTGGGAAATGGGTCAACCAAAGCATATTTTGCCAACACTCTCTCTGAGCCTCGGCTATTGCTGAGAGGGACGCCGACGAAAACTGAGGTGATAGACCAAGGAAGCGCAATCAAAACATCGTCAACGAATGTGTTTGAAATATATCCAAAAACTCTGGGCATTAGAGATCAAGGTTTCTACGCGAGACCAACCCAAAAAACGACCATGCAAGATGGACTAACTACCGCGACTTATTTTGAGTACAATGGGTTTGGATTCCCAAGTGTAACAACTACATTCAACCGCAACTCAGTAGGCGGTAATGACTTGATAATTAACTATCCAAAATACTGGTACGAAGCCTACGATCCGGCAAATGCTCTCAATATTTTGAGCCCGGTGATTCAATCGAAATCAGTTGTCAATTCTACCACCACATCCTCATCGGCGGCTACATGGATACAGTGGGGAGGCAAGTGGGCGCCAGCTAAATCGTATTCATGGGACGGGACTGGAAGCCCTGATTTTGATTTTGCTTCCTATTCGGGAGCATCGGAGCCGGCATCCGGTTGGATCAAATCTTCCGAGATTCTTACACGAACGTCCTTCGGCGCTGTAAAAACAGCTAAGGATATTGACGGCCTAGTTTCGTCCACACTATTTGATTATCAATACGGCGCTTCCATCGCCGGATTCGGTAATGCCAGGATTTCCGAAACGACTCTTGGCGGTGAAGCAAGTTATCTTGGATTTGAAAGTTTCAACGGAGCGAGTGGAATCAAAGAAAATGATTACTGGACGCTGAATGCAGCTAATAGTTTCTCGACGGATGCGCATACAGGTGTTTACAGTCGAAAAATTTTGGCAGGTCAATCCGGCCCGAGCAGGGATTTCCTGCCACCTGATCTCTCCGGTCAAAACCGTAAATATGTTTTCTCGGCATGGATAAAAACGGAAACAGGATACACGGCAGGTAAGTGTACGCTCGCCGTACAATCGAAAGATAATCTGGACGGGAATAATTCAGTTTATCCGAATATCACGGGCGCGAATATCATGTTGAATCTTGGAGATACCGGCGGCGAATGGAAATATGTGGAGGCCATGATTGATCTCGCGGCAGTCCGAACAGCCGGTGGGGTTTCAGCGCTGCTTAGGCTCAGAGCCTATGTCATGAATGCCGATCCTTACAAGTATTTACTTATTGACGATATCCGGCTTGCACCATTTGATTCACCCTTTAGTGCAAGTTCGTATGAGAGAATGTATGGCTTACCAATTGGAAGTATTGGCACCAATGGAGAAACTTCCAAAGTGTGGTATGATAATTTTCAACGAGGCTACGCATCCATTTCCAACGTTACTCTGATCGGCGGAATTTCCGCGATGTACTATTCTCGGACAAACAATACCGACTTTACAATATCCGACCCAAATACGTCTGTCTCAGTTGCGCCGCGGGGTAAAGGCTATGCCGATGACTTTCGTGACGGCGATACCAGAGGCTGGAGTTTCAATACCGCAGGGTGGGCTGTATCAAGTGGCGCCCTGAGAAATGTCGGCGTCGGCCAAAATGATCTTGCGACACTTACCGGCTATTCAGCTGCCAATAGCGCATTTCGCGCTAAGCTAGTTATCAATGCAAACTATCCGGACTATGGCATTCAAATGGGGAGTATATTAATTCGGCGCGCCGGCACGGTGTGGCAATTGATCGATGGCGCCTATTCGACAACCAATAATTTTCAGAATTGTAACGATTGGCTAATTATCACTAATGATAAGAGTGTTTTGTTTTACGCAAGCGGTAAATTAGTATTTAATTATACCTCTGCTGTCGCAATCGTCGGACCTATTCAGCTTTATACCGGTGAACCTAGCACAGACGTCTCTTTTGACGATGTTATCTATTTTAAACTTCCGAGCGTTTCTATGAATTTCAGTGACGCTTCGGGCAAAAGTATCCAGTCTCAAATTCTTGATGGAAATGGTATCATTGTCTCCGGCCCAGTCTATGATAATATTGGCCGCGCAGCTATTCAGCCCAAGCCGGTGCGGTATACAGGGTCGTTCGGTTACAAATCCACCTATTGCAGTTTTGATTGGAATACCTATATCATGACGGGCGATGTAATGACCAATTATCCGGCCGATGGAAACTATCCCTATACCAGAACACGTTTTGAAAATTCACCGCTATCACGCGCAATTGAAAGTGGCCTACCCGGCAGCAGTTTTGCCATCGTAGATCAAAATGTCATCAATTCGAACCACACACCCAAATCTTCGATTGGAGTTAATTGGAGCGGGGATGGTATTCGTGATGATCTGCCGGCAGGGCAGTATTTTCAAATTACATCCACCGATCCGGATGGAACGTCTTCTTGGGTTGTAAAAGATGCGGCAGGAAATC
>JANNSF010000206.1:0-5200 GCA_031402315.1 bacterium
CCCACGCAAAGTTTGAGCCGATCGCTCTACAGCCGGATGATTCCTTTGGAGAATTCTGCCGAGTATTTTGGATTCTATTCCGTTTTCACAAAATTTTCAGCAATTTGGGGACCGCTCGTCTTTGGTGTGCTTCGGCAAATCACCGGTAGCTCCCGTCTTTCAATATTATCATTGATTGTATTTTTCATTACCGGTATGATACTGCTGCATTTTGTCAAGGAAAGACAAAATTCTTAAGACTGAAGAGAGTTATAAGTATATGAAGCGTTCGCCACTTGCTGTTGTATTCCTCACGATATTTATTGATTTGGTTAGTTTTGGAATCGTCATTCCACTCCTACCCTTCTACGCGAAACACTTCGGTGCTTCCGGTACCGTCGTAGGATTTCTTCTCAGTGTTTTTTCGCTCATGTCATTCATCATGATGCCGGTGTGGGGCCGTCTTTCGGATCGCTACGGACGGCGGCCGATCTTGCTAATGACCCTTGCCGTTTCGGTGGTAGCGTATATCATTTTTTCTCTTTCCACCGAACTTTGGATGCTCTTTCTTTCGCGCATTTTATCCGGTATTGGTAATGCCAATATTTCGGTAGTGCAAGCTTACATCAGTGATATTACGGCACCCGAAAATCGTGCCAAAGGCATGGGGATGATCGGAGCGGCATTTGGACTTGGATTCGTTTTTGGACCTTTGATAGGCGGAGTTTTTTCCGCCGACTATTTTGGCGCATGGAAGTACGCGCTCCCGAGCATCATTGCAACCGGGCTTTCGATCATGAACTTTATTCTTGCGTACTTACTATTACCGGAGTCACTGACGGTCAAGGAAATTGCCGGTGACAAGCCGATGTGGGACTTTGGTCATTGGAAACAGATTCTTAAATCCGATCTACGTTGGTTGATTCTCTTATTTTTCATAGTGACCGGGGCATTTTCAAGTATTTATGCGACGTTTCCACTTTACATATTGGAATCGCCATTTAGCCTTACAAGCACAGGTGCCGGAATGTTTTTTGTCGAGATCGGAGTCGTGACCGTCATCATTCAGGGCGGTTTGATAGGAAAATTATCGAAGCTGTTTGGAGAAAAAAGATTGGTTTTTGCGGGATCGATACTAATGGCGTTGGGATTCCTTGGGCTTCCGTTATCGGCATTAGCACCGGGTATCAATCTTTTTTTTCTTGCCATGGCAACCGGATTTATTGCGTTGGGCGCAAGTTTTTTCACACCGTCGATTATGAGCTTGACGTCAATGGCCGCCGACCCCGGTCAACAGGGTATTATTCTTGGTGTCGCTCAAAGTATCGGAAGTTTGGGCCGAATGCTTGGCCCCTCTGGGGGAGGAGCCGCATACGATCTGATTGGCCATGCTTCGCCATTCTACATGGCTTTTGTGGTTATGCTCGTTGCCATCGTGATGAGCCACAGCCTGCTTCGCAAGCTAACGGCTTAGGCTCTATTATTCTTCCGCACTCACGACCAGGTCTATCGCGGTCAAAGGAGTTACAATGGTTGACGAATCCAGCGATTGCGACAATACGGTATTTGGTAAGAGGCTCGCGTCTACTTTTCGATCGATTTTTCCCAAGCGTAAACCCGCATCCACAATCATACTCTTGGCGTCGTTAAGGCTCTTTTGAATAAGAAAAGGCACTTTTGCATCTGTCAAATCATTCCCAAGGCTGACGGTCATATCAACAGCAGAACCTGTGTTCACTTGCTCCGACGCCGGCGGCGTTTGTTTGAGGATTATCCCTTTCGGAAATTCGTTTGACGATAAGGAGTCAAGCTTTCCAACGACGAGCCCTAAGGTCTGTAGATTATAGATTGCGTCACGATAGGTTGACAACCGCAAATCCGGAATCGCAACCGTTTGGCCATCGTCCGCCACGCTGATTCGAATTACCCGACCGGTCTTAACTTCGGCATTGGCCTCCGGACTCTGAAAAATAATTGTGCCCGGCTTCACATTCTTATCGTAACGCTTCTTAATTTCAAAATTCAGTTCCAGCTTCGACAGAATTTCCTTCCCCATTGTTATGTCCAATCTCATGAGATTTGGCACGACTACCTCATCCCCGCGGTGAATATACCATGGTAAAATCCACTTATCGGCCACAACAATCAGTGCGCAAAACAACATAATTGCAACAAGAATGGATTTCACTTTTGCGATCATGATTCGGCCTGTATAATTCGTTCCGCTCCGGAATAAATATTAAACCGATCGCCCCGCAAAAAGCCCACCAGCGTCTGATTAAACTCATTGGCCACTTTTACGGCGAGGTTGGACGGCGCTGAAACGGCGGCTACGATGGGAATTCCGGCCATCAGTGCTTTTTGGATTATTTCGAAACTCAGCCTCCCGCTCACAAGCAACGTCGACTGATGTATCGGATCCCGGTTTTGCAAAATCATTTTTCCAATCACTTTGTCCACCGCATTATGGCGTCCTACGTCTTCATGAGATACCATGACTTCGTTGTAGTGGTCAAACAGCGCTGCGGCATGAAGTCCGCCGGTCGTTGTAAAAATATTTTGGGCGTGGCGCATTTTATCCGGCATTAGCTGGAGATTATCAACCGAAATTTGATAACCCGCGTCGATGGTGCGTGCGCCTTTTTGCCGAAGGTCCTCAATGGAAAAACGACCGCAGATACCGCACGACGTATTGACAAATGAGCGTCGGTCCAGAACGCCGGAGTTTTTTATCCTTTCAAACTCTAATCGACTTACAAAGGCCGTCACCACGTTCTCATCGCTCTGCTCGATGTGAATTTTGGCATGAATCAGTCCCTCGGTAAACAAAAAGCCCGCCGCCAGTTCCGCGTCATTCCCGGGCGTGCGCATGGTCGTAGCAATCACATGCCTTTCCGATTCACATTCGGCATAAATTTCCAATGGCTCTTCGACACAAAGCATATCACTTTTTTCGGAAAAATTGCCATCGCGATAAGACTGAATTACATATTTCCGCGTCGCCTTGCTCATGCCTTAATATAAGTAATTGGCGGGAATGAAAAGCAACGAATTATCAACTTTTGAAAGAAGGCGTGAAGGAAAAAGACCATCAAAAAAATTTGGCATTTAACCGAATAGCCAACTATATTTTGAAGTTCGATAACAAATCTGCATAAGTTCATATTTTATAGAATTAATTGGGAGTTCAATATGGAAGAAAAATCACTGGTCGAAATTTTTCATGATGGCGGTTTTTTTATGTGGCCAATTTTGCTGTGTATGATTGCCGGTGTAGGAATCTGTATCGAACGAATCATCACTTTGACACGCTCCGGAACCAATACAAAACAATTCGTAACCAAGATCAAACAGGCACTGGACGAGGGTGGTATTGATCGTGCGACGGAAGTCTGTGCAAATCAGCGTGGTTCTGTTGCAACGATCTTTCACGCCGGCCTATTGCGCGCGCATAAAGGCGCCGATTATGTTGAAAAGGCCATTATTAATTCCGGCGCTATCGAAATGGCATTTTTGGAGCGCGGCATGGTCTGGCTGGGCTTCTTAATTTCAGCTTCTCCCATGATTGGTTTTACCGGAACGGTGCAAGGTATGATTATGGCCTTCAATTCAATTGCCCGTGCGAATGACATATCGCCCGTTATTGTTGCCGATGGTATTCGGGTAGCTCTGTACACGACTCTATTTGGATTAGTTGTGGCGATTTTTCTGCAGTTTTTTTATAATTTTTTCACGGCGCGTATCAATCGGATTGTCATTGATATGGAAGAGAGTTCCGCCTCCCTTGTTGAACATATCCTCGAAAACGAAATCCGGTAATTTATGCTCGTTGAACGCCACCGTAAGAAGCCATCGATTGAGATCCCTACCGCGTCGCTGGCGGATATTGCCTTTTTGCTCCTTATCTTTTTTATCGTCATTACGAAATTCGGAACGGATAAAGGCATAGACCTTACGCTTCCGCCGGAAGGCGCCATAAAGGAAATACCAAAGGCGAACATACTTCAAATTACGCTTGACGATGGTGGCGCCCTTAAGCTTGACGGTGACCGAATGTCCATCGCGAATTTGGAGAAAATAGTTACCGAAAAAGTTCTGGCAAACGATCGCCTTATCGTAACGGTAAAAACGACTCGACTGACACCGTATAGAACATTTATGACCGTTTTGGATCATCTTAAAAAAAGTGGTGCAAGAAAAATTTCTGTTCTGGAACCTGAATCGTGATACCTAAAAAATTCCCCGTTCTTGATTGGACGACTGCGAACCAATGAAATTCAAACGCCGAATTCACTTTACACCCGCGATCCCGTCCGCATCAATGTCTGACATTGTATTTTCATTGCTCTTGTTCTTTATGATTTCAACCGTCATCAAGAGTCATGACGGATTGGCCGTAAGAACCCCGGAAGCGGAGAATATCGAAAAACTGTCATCAAAAACGCACACGTCCTATTTGTGGATTGACAAGGCCGGAAAGATTTTGTTTGACGACACAAAAATAAATTCGATGGATGAACTCTATACGATTGCACGAACGAAAATAGAAAAGGATAACCGTCTTTTGGTTTTTCTACGCGCCGATCAAGATCTTTCGATGGGGGTGATCAGCGATGTTCAGGAACAATTGCGACGCGCCGGAGCACTTCGTATTTTTTTCGCAGCCGAAACCAAGGAACGCACGGAGCCCGGCGATGCGAATTGATCCCGTAAAACAGCAGTATTCGGTCGTCATGGACTTATCCCTTATCGCAACTCTGCTGCTGACAATTCTCGTTCTTCGCTTTACCAAAATTACAATAGTGAATGACGACACCTTACGAATCAAGACGGTCATTGAATTCACAAAAGTAGATCTGACGAAAGCCAAGTACCTTCCCCCACCACGTCGACCGGTCGTACCGGTCGCGTCCGATCAAGAAACTATGCTTGGCGACGAGACTATTGATGATACGGAAATTGATCTTGATGAAATTCCGCCACCACCGCCGCCGCCGTATAAGAAAGAAAAATCGGACGATCAGAATGCGTTTGTCGCATACGATACCCCGCCTCAACTAAAGGGTGGTTTGGAATTTATCCGAAAATATCAAAAATATCCTGAAGCGGCTAAAGCCGCGGGTATCGAAGGTGTGGCTATGGTGCGTGCTATAATCGATGCCAAGGGGGATGTTGTCAAAGCTGAAATCTTGAAAGAGGATGGAAACGTTGGCTTTGGTCA
>JANNSF010000207.1:0-3238 GCA_031402315.1 bacterium
CGCCTTGAGCGATCCGCTTTTTAGTCGCTGCTCGGCATCAAAACGGTGTTCCTTGGACATGCTTCCGTGATGAGCCCGAACAACATCGGCGCCCAGTCGCTCAATAAGAATGTGTGATAATCGCTCGGCAAGACGTCTAGTATTGACAAAGATGAGCGTCGTACGATGCTCCTGAATCAGCTCGATGAGCCGTTCATAAATTTCTTCCCATACTTCGTTCGACATCACCGCCCCCAGAGGCGATTTTGGGACTTCGATACTCAATTCCATTTCGCGGCGATGACCCACCTGGATAATTCCAACCGGCTCATCTCGATTGCCAATCAAAAAATCCGCAACTTTCTGCAGTGGCTTTTGAGTCGCTGAAATACCAATACGTTGAATTTTTTTGGTCGATAGTCTCTCCAAACGCTCAAGAGAGAGAGCCAGATGAGATCCGCGCTTATTGCCAATAAGCGCATGAATTTCATCGATAATAACCGTATCGACGTCTCCTAATATTTTTCGGCCCCGCTCCGCCGTCAAAAGCAGGTAAAGCGATTCCGGAGTTGTGATCAAAATATGGGGGGGCACCTTTAGAATGGCGGCGCGTTCGGCAGCGGTGGTATCTCCGGTGCGCAATTGAACACGCACTTTGAAATCATCGGAGTGATAGCTACGAATTTCCGACAGGGGTCGTTGAAGATTTTTTTCAATATCGTTCGACAAGGCTTTGAGCGGTGAGACGTAAATCACGCGTGTACGATCAAGCAGGGTGCCCCCTAGGCTCTCTTGAATTAGGCGATCTAGTACAATCAGGAATGCCGCCAGTGTCTTCCCGGAGCCCGTAGGGGCCGAAATAAGGGTATGCTGACCTGCGGCAATACTCTTCCATGCCAAAGCCTGTACTTCGGTAGGCAATCCCAATGTAGCGGAAAACCAGTCTGAGACCGGCTTACAAAAATTGTTTTCTGCCATAAATAAAAAAGCCCGTTCCATTGGAACGGGCTTTGACTCTTTAAAAAACTCTGAATTAGAACTTCACGCCAATCGTCATCCGGTGTGTAGCTCCCAATTGACCTACATCGAGGTAACCATAGTCTACTGTAGCGCCAAGATTGTCCGTCAATTTGTAGTCCAAGCCAAGACCAAAGGTCATACCCGCATACATCGACTTACCGGTCTTTACATCTTTTCCTTCTTGGAAAGTAGATGTATAGCCTGTGCGCGCAAAAAACATGTTGTTGTAACCGTATTCAATTCCAAAATTAGAACGATTCGCCTGAAAACTGTTCACATTTTGTTCTGCGGAACCTGTTATTGAATTCTGTTCGTTCCTGTAAAGTTCCATGCTCGCGCCGAATGCAACCGCTGCCGGAGCTTCAAAAGGTTCGCTGCCAAACTTACGGAATTGAATGTCACCGGTGACAGGATCCGTCGATTCGCGAACCAAGCCGTCGCCATCAAAGGAAGATTCCGTACCAAGGTTGCTGGCGACGAAACCCAACTTAAGACCACGGAAATCCGTGTTGTAGGTAAAACCAAAGTCAAACGAGACACCACTTGCCTGCACAAGATCAATCTTCTGAGAGAGGTATTTTACCGTCAATCCACCGCTCACGCGATCGGTCACCTGCTTTGAGTATGTAAGACCAACAGCCAGGTCGTATGGTGCGTACGATCCAATACCACCATCCGGCTGGAGCTCCGTAGTTTTTTGAATATCACCATAACCTAAATAGTTAAACGTGACACCAAACGAACCCACGTCCGACATCGGGAATGCGACGGCAAGATAGTTAGACGAAATGCCCGCAAAGTGATTCAAATAAGAAAGCGAAATCGTCGGACGGTCAACGGCCGAAACATTGGCCGGATTCCAATAAATAGCATTGGCTCCGGTTGTGCTGGTAAGTCCGGTCGATCCCATGGATACTTCGCGTGCACCAATCGGCACCTTTAGAAACATGAAGCCGGCTTCGCCTCGCTTCTGGCCTCCTGCATAGACCGAAGTCGCATACAAGAGCACTAAGCTGATTGCTAATATTTTCTTTAACATATGCATTACTCCTTGTTAAATCCCAGACTCAGGATTGTCCCCGAGTCTGGGAGTTTAAATCCTTCAAATTAGTTAAGATCCGGACCATTGATAGTAATCGACTCTTGAATAACCGCAAACTTCACGGTTTTCTTTCCAAGACCCGCCGCTTCGATGAGCGCAATATACATACCGCTCGCAACAAACTTGTTGCCTTCATTGCGAACATTCCACGTCTCAAAAGTCGTATTTCCGGCTTTGCCAACATTACCGCTCAAAGGATTGGTATTCGTACGGCCATTGGTGGAAAGCGCATTATGCTGAATCGTACGGACAAGGTCGCCGGCAACCGTAAATATCTTGATGGTACAGTTCGCTGGCAGATTTGTAAATTTGATTTGTTTATCAAATAAACTTGCCTGATAGGTCGAACGGCCATAGTAAGGATTAGGAACCGCTTTGATATCATCAAGATTCTTCTTTTGAGCCGCTTTGGATATTGCTGAACTGGCAGTGGTCGTAAAAGAGAATGTCTCACCCGGCTGAGCAGGCTTTGTGGAGATAATGCGGAAGGTCTGACCGTTTTCCGGCTTAATATTACCAAACGATGCATTCCATACTGCAGCACTTTGGGTAGCGCCATTTAGAATACCTGTTGGCCTGAGGTTAAACGCGACTAAGACCGTGCGTGCCAGCACTTCGCCATCAAGAGCACCACCATTTGCTGCAACAGCCGCATTATAGCCAGCCGAACCAGGGGTTCTATTCAATGGTCTCATAAAATAAATCCAATCGGTAAACGGATCGTCACTGCCACCGGATATTGGATGGTCAGCTCGGCATAATTCCCAAACATCAGCCGTCTCGGTCGCATCCGCCGCAAAAGCATCATTTATACGCGGGTACATACGATAGTCATCCGCCGTATTATCGGGTGTGGCAATTCCAACATTCCATAATTCGAATGGTACAGCAGCCTGGTTACCGGTTGTGAATGCCCAGCTAGCTTGACCACCGGCTGCGGTGAAACGCAATTCGAAATCATAAGGAATAAAGCGTGGGAAATTAGCTTGGTCACGGAAAGCGCGGGTTACGAAATTAGGATAAGTAAATCCGGCACCCGGCCCGGCGACACCGCCAGTTCCTACCGCAACGGTCATGTCACCGCTGGCGACTTGGATACCCCACTGGTGTCCTAATGAATTTGGAATCGGTCGGTCT
>JANNSF010000208.1:0-11504 GCA_031402315.1 bacterium
GAACCTTTGCCTCCGGTTTCTTCTTTGATCACATAGAATTTTGGATCCGGCGGTTGCTGGGTTGTGGTCACCACGACGACATCGTTTCCTTCGTCGTTAAAAATGGTTTCCATGTCCGGATGCTTTACATCTTGAGCAACGCCCGTTTTGGCCACCACGACCACGGCAAGCCAACAAATCAAAATCCATTTATTCATTTTCATTCAGGACTCCTTAATTTTTGACCACGATACGACCGCGGCGCAATAAGATGCTTCGCAATTCGTCCCGTGAAGGTAAGGCCGGTTCTTTGATACCTGCCGTAGGATCCTCTATTTCGACCACTTCAAGTAAGGCCCGCAGGCCGAATCGGGCTTTGGGTGAACCGTCTACCACTTTGATAGCCAGCACGTTGCTTCCTTGAACAAAATTCTCAAGCGCGAGTTCTGAGATTTCCAGAGAATCGCCTTTTTCATCTTCGACCTCGGCAAGTGCCGTTCCGACAAAAACTCCGTTCAGATAGAATTCGTAATTGCCGTCGATCGCAATGTAGAGTTTACCCGATTGCGCACTTCCCACGACATCAAACGACGTTCTAAAATACACGGTATTGGATGTGTCGAGTTGCTTTTTGATCTGATCCTGTGTATAAACCGGCTTCGCCGATGTATCCTGTACGATGCTTAAGGTCAATTGCTCAAGACGCGTCCTGAACGATTCTGTTTTTATCGTCGAATCCGGCGGCGCTACAGTCTTATTAGTGTCCGGGATGTCGGTATTCGTCGCGCCCGAATCCGAAGTTTTCACGGTATTATCAATGACCGGCTCTACCCATTTCGGCAATTCCGGCACATCGAACTTCTGACCGACGGCTAACCAAATTGGGTATGCCTTATTATCCTCTAATATCTTGTGGGCCACAACGGGCGCGCTGCTAGGCGCCGCTGCGGTGTACCAAACACCGTCGTTGAATGAATTCTGCACCCACGAGTCGTTGAATCGATTGGACGATTTCCACGATTCATAATTGGACGCGTAAAGATTCGTCGTTGACTTCAGATTCAAAAGTTTCGCGTAGTACGAGTCGTACTTACCCAGCAGGGCCAGAATCTTACGAACTTCGGGATTATCCGTCAGAACCACCTTGGCAGGTTTTCCATTCTCATCTTTTCTTCCCTGGGGATCGTCGACAAGCTTGGCCAATTCCAAATCGATGGCCGCGTTGTAGGCTTCTTCCAAAATCCCGCGCGCATTCTCACGTGCGAAGGTCAGGATCTGGCTGTAAGCCTGACTCGCTTCACCGTAGTAGGCAAAGGCGTCGTCCCCTTGGTTCTTAAAGGAAATCGCTTCATACTGTTTGTAATACTTGTCGGCCGTATCCGATTCTGAATAATTCAGCTTGGCGAAATCGTAGGCATAATTGAACATTTCACGCTGTACCTGAATGGCATCCTCGTCAAATCGCTTTTGTTCTTTCGCTTCGACGACCGCGGTTGCATAACCTTTGACCGCCTGTTCACCGATCGGCTTCGCAAATTGTGAAATGTACGTATTCATATCGCCCGGGATTTCATAAAAGATCGTATAGAAATCTTTACCCGTCTTCTTATCAACATACGTATCACCCTTAGAAACAACATCCCGATACTGATCCGAAAATCCTTTAAAATAACCCATGACGCTAAACGCGAGTTTTGACATTTCGCCGGGAACAATACCGGCAAATTTAACTAAGTTGCGCTGACATTCCGCTCTATATTTATCATTGATGCCAAGCGAATCCATTTCTTTAATCGCATTCTCAAAGGAC
Source organism: bacterium (assembly GCA_031402315.1). Classification (GTDB taxonomy): domain Bacteria; phylum CLD3; class CLD3; order SB21; family SB21; genus JANNSF01. The sequence goes on from JANNSF010000208.1 coordinate 1,790, forward strand.
TTGATGGCGTCGGTCGCGGCCGGCTGAACCAATTTCGACAAGACACCCTGCTGGTAGGCTACGTATTCGAGGCTCCCTATTTTAAGATCGGCCGGAATCGGCGAATTGACATAGATGTCCAAAATAAGTTTTTTAGAATTGGCGACCGCAAACAGGATACGCGATATTTTTGATTTGGCGAGATCGCGATACTGTACGGCCAGTTCCTTCTGACGTGCTAAGGAGTACTCTTTTTCTTTGGCTGTTTTTCCTTCCACCAAAGCCTTCAATATCTCCTGAGCCGTATCCGGTCGTGCCGGGTACTTACGCTTCAAAGAGTCCGCCATCGCTTTTTCATCGTCGGTAAATTTTTTATATACCTTATCGAGAAATTCGCTCGCATTAATGTATTCTTGGACGGCCGCTTTATACACAACCGAAGCGCCGTAAAAACTTTCACTCTGCGATTTGATCATTTTTGCAAGGTCTTTTTCCTGCTTAAATTCGCGGTTCGCAAGCACATCGCCAAATTCCTCACGCACCAAGCCACGATAGTAGGCCGCTTCGTACGTGCGAAGCTGAGCGTAGCTTGTGATCGCATCGTAGTACGTCATAAGATCCTGAATTATCGCCAGCTTGCGATCCTCTTTGGCCCCAATATTCGGTTCCTTGATGGAGATTTTACTGAAGTCCTCGTAACGAAGCCGTGATAATTCGTACACCGATTCCGAAGAGAAAAATTTATTAAAATCCAACCTCTGACCTTTTAGTTCATCGCTCTTTTTCTTTGCATCCTGAAATGCGATAATGGCGTCGCCCCGTCGATTGCGGCGCAAGTGATTTTGTCCCACGTCGTACAGAGCCTGTACGTTGCGCTTATCAAGAGGATACGTTCTGGCAAACTGCGTGTATTTGGTATACGCCTTTTCTTCTTCGTTTACCGCAAAATACAATTTGGCAATATTAAAATCGATTTCCGCGCTGTACTGCGATTTGGGATATCGCTGGACAAATTTATTGCTGACTTCAATCGCTTTGGTGTTCAAACCTTTGGCTTCGGTCGTGTCACTTTTGGTCGTCGCTTGTTTGGCCGCCTGCTCATAATAGTATTCGGCATTATAAAGCGCAATTTCAGCCGTGGTGGTGCCGTTGTTTTCGTTATAATTTGGATATTTGTCGGCGATACGTTCTGACGTCTTGGCCGCCAACTTCATGTCCTTCATTTCCGAATAACGCTGCTGAACCCACCAAAGTGCGTTGGGCGCATTCTTTGAACTCGGGAAAGAGTCCGCAAACGCTTCAAAAAGTGAAACCGAGCGTTTCAATTCCTTGGCATTGCCGTATTCGAATCCGGCGTTGTACATAGCTATCTCAAGCTGGTCCTTCTTTGTGTAGCCGACTTTGGTGCCCTCTTCGTACGCGCGCTGAAATTCCCGCGCCGCTTTGTATCCCAGTTTTTTAGCCTGAAATTCTTCGGCACGCTTGAAAATGGAATAAAAGACAATGGTCCGCGCTTCGTTTTTCTGATCTTCCGTTGAGCCCGGTGCATTGATCAAACTCTTTGCGATGATTTCCGAACTGCGGTAATCCTTCCGATCAAAATACGATTGCATAAGGTAACGCTGGGATAGTTGGGCTTTGGCATTACCCGGATAACGCGTCACAATCGTATTAAAATACTGCGAGGCTCTCGCAAAATCATTATGCATATAGTAGATTTGGCCTGCCGCGGCTAGAAATTCCGGCGTTTTCTTTCCGGGAATCCCTAGGACCGGTTTTGGATTCTCCAGAGAATCCACGGGATACAGAGAAACGGTATCGGCAAACAGGCGCGCGTAATTATTGATCGCATCGATTAATTTCACTTCACCCTTGGTCAAAGGAAAAATCGTGTCGGCCGAGGCTTTGACCGGTCTGGTAAAAGGCGTCTGACGGTAAAGCGAATCCGCAATGGTATAGGCATTGAGACTCGAATTATACCGGTACAAATCGTACGGATACAAAGTCGATACTTTGACAAAATCTTCGTAGGAAGAGTCTAAGATTTTAAAGAAAATGTATTGAATTTTAGCCAAGTTATAATGGAAAAAATACGCGTACGTATCGACGGGAAAAAAGCGAATAAATTGACGGCTGTAGTCCATCGCCAAGCGCCAATCACCCAGATCGTTGGTTACGCCCGCTTCGCCGTAGTAATAAATAATATTGTCAACAAGTACATCGCGGGCCATACGGTTACCCCGCGTCACAACTTCCTTGTCTTCGGTAACTTTGGACCATTCGCTTGCCGGCTTATAATTATTATATAACTGAAAGCGATTTGCAATAACGCTGTCGAGCAACGCCTTGGCGGTAACTTTATCATTGGTCGAACGGGACATACGATCGTACGTCAAAATCACACGGTATTGAGCTTCCGGAGCACGCCAAAAAAGCGGAAAATCCTGCAGCAAAATTTTGTAGACATAGAGGGCTAAGGTATCTTTTTGTTCGACGTTATACGACTCACCCAATTGCCACATGATTTCCGGCGCATACCGTTTACTCTTGAGTTTGGCCTCGCCGATGTACTCCCGTATGAGCTTGTATCCGCCCTCGTTCGTGCCCTGCGCCTGGTCGATTTGCTCGGCCCAGCGATTGAAACTGATGCCAATATACACGAGCGCCTCAATATCCAATTCCTGCGTTTCATTATTATAGTATTTGGCGGTATCCACATCCTCTACAAGATACGTGAAATAGCTGATCGCCTTTGGATAATCGCCTAAGCGGTAATGCGTCCATGCTAACTTATAGAGGGCTTCCTGAAAACGCGAAGATTGGGGATAATCCAGAACCTTACTATAGTTCTTAATCGCTTTCTGAAGATCCGCGTCGCCACCTTTTAAGAAGTAGTATTCGCCTATGCGGTTGTAACATTCTCCGGCATATTTACTATCGGGAAATCGAACCGCTAAATCCTGATAAATTTTCAGCGCCTCGCGTTGTTTTCGATCACCGTCCGCCGACGCTCGCCCCTCTTCACCACGGGCCTTTAGCTGTTTGCCTTCCTGCTCACGGAAAAACGCAATATTGTACATGGCGTCCACGACGTATTGGCTTTCCGGAAAATTATCCATCAGTTGCTGATAGGTATTAATGACTTCTGTATACTCGGCTTCCGGATCGGGCGCCAGCGTTGGGGAAGGAAGCTGATTTAAGATATCTTCAATTTCTTTCTCGTCCTTTTTCTCAGCTAATAGTTGCCTTTTCTTTTCATCCTTCTTGCGGTCCCACTCGAGAATTACCTTCGCATTTTCCACACTGATGGATTCCGCCTGTGCCGAATAGCGATCGTTCATGACGTTGAAAACGTATTCCGCTCGTTGCAGCAGTACCAGCGCGGTGGTCGTGGAACTCGTTCCTGTTTTTTCAAGAAACTCTTTACTTTGTTTGAGCCCTTTGTCCTGAAGAAGAATCCGTTCGGTCTCTAGTTTGGACTTTTGAGATTCTAATTCTTGTTTAAGTTTGAGCAAATCCTCACTCGAAACATTTTCAAGGGAGGATGAGGAATCCTTTCCGCCGTCCGTCTGCGCCGAAAGTTGCCCGAAACCCAATAGAAGTGCAAGACTATAAGAAGACCACCTTAAGAACATAACTCTATTCCAAATTAATTATAAAATTTTCTTCTTGTATAGCCGGTTAGTCCGACCGTGTAACCCTTACTATAGAAAACATCCGACTTTGGTGAAAAAATCACTTGTCCGATTTCTTTTTGGCCTCCCCCACCGCCATCCGTTTTTACTGAATCGCTCGCCGCGCCCTCTTTTAAATCTTTTTGCTGAGTTCCATTGGAATCTGCCGAGGCGCCCGGATCCTGAGCCGGCTCTTCCTCATCCGTTTTCGCTTCTTCTTCTTTTTCAGCCGGGATAGTATCCTGGACAATGACAATAATTTCAGGGGTCACATCGTTGTAGTCAAAAGGATCGTTCTCCGGTTTTTCTGATTTCTTGAATTGGAAATATTCTTTTTCAAAAAATTGTTTTTGTGAAGAGCGCATCTCCTGCAGTTCCTTATCCCGAATCTCCTGCTCTTTCCGCTTGACTTCCTCTTCAATTTGCACAATACGATTTTCATAATTTTTCTTGCGCCCCAAGAGTATCTTATCAATTTGGGCCACGGCTTTGGAAATATCGCTGATCGTTTCCGACTTGGTCGTATTCAAAACATAGTTGATATTGTTACGCCCGTAGTTTGCAAAGTCGCCCCACGTATCAAGATCCACGTAGCTTTCAATGGGGGCGTCGGCGGCGAGGATCACTTCAAAATCACTCAAACGATAAAAAAGACTGGTCAATTTATTTTTTTCAAATTCAAGCTTAAGCTGAGCGCTTTGATTATCTCGCTCTTTGGCCGTCTGAATGAGTTGGTCAATGTAGGTCAGTTGTGTAACGACAATCTGCTTTTCACCGGTGATTTTTTCTTTAAGCGCCGACATGGTCTTGTTACGGGACTCGATTTCACTCAGCGTGCGCGAAACGCGGTTCGTTTTGACTTTTTCTTCGCTCGCATTCGCCTGGGTTGAATCGCCGAGGTCCGCATAATTTCCCGCGCCCAGATCTCCAAATTGCGTTATTTGATCCGCCAGTTGCTCCTGGATTCGCAGAACCGCCGTTGCATCATTTTGACTCTGCGCATCGTTCAAAAGACCCTCGGTCTCCTTGGTCTTTGAGGCCAATTTGGCCACGGCATGATAATACTTTAGATTGCGGCTTTTTGTCGATTCATGGTCGTATATTTCGGAAAGAACTTTGAACGCTCGATTTTGTTTGGCGTACCCAAGTTCATCGTTTCGCAGTTGGGACGCGGTGCGCGCCGAATTGACGGCTTCCAAGGTTGACTTAAATGCGCTGCGTTGCGCCAGGAACTGATCGAGCACGTATTTGTCCTGCGTGGCGTCCGCAACGAAATTAAACGCCTCGAGCGCATACCGTTCGCGTTCGGCATCCGTAAATTTCGGATCCAATATTTGAATATTTCCAACCAGTGTTTTCGCTTCGAAAACATGATCCGATGCCGAGTAATTTCGGATCAAAGAATCCGCGTAGATGCGCGCCGTATCAATATGATTATCCTTAAACGCGGCCCATGCTTTCACTAAAAGTCCAGCGTCAAAGACGTCCGAATTCTCGCTGAGTTTATTGAGATAGGCATCCGTCGCGGCACCTTTTTGCCCATTGACAGTTTGTTCAAACTTAACAAACGCGGATTTTAGTATCGACAAGTCTTTCAGTTGACGCTGCTGATCAATGCCGAATCGTTTATTATTGGGCGTGAGTTTCATGACACTATTAAACTGCTCCAGCGCCGACGTGTAGTCGTCTTGGGCTGCGTAACAATGTGCCAACAAGTACTTTGCGGGATAATAATACTGCGAAGACAACGGAATTTTTCCCAACACCGAAATTCCGGCGCCGTAATCCGTTGTTACAAAATAGGTCGTGCCCGCCAGAAAAAAAGCGCGGTTGTAGGTATTATCATCCTTTGGACGTGCCGTCACCTTCGATTCAAATTCCGTAAAATATTTCTGCATTTTGACGCGATCGTCGGTGATGTAGCTCATCGTAACCAACGTAAATAACGCCCGCTCAACGTATTTTGATTGCGGGAAATCCGAAACGACTTTATATAAAAAAGTCTCGGCGTCGTCAAACGCCTTATTCCTGAAGTAACTGTCGCCCGTAAAGTATAGTATGTCGTCCCATTCCGTAAAGTAAGATTGATAGTCGGTATACAATTCGCGTAACTCGGCGGCGGCGGCCAGGTAGCTTCCTTGCTTATAGCGACGGAATGCATTCTTCATATCCCGTTCAAAAAAACGTCGCGTGTCCGCATCGTCTCCGGACTTGAGAATTTTGGCGTGAAGCGCGCGCACATCCCGCTTTGTCAAATTGAAATCCATCGAATACAATTTTTGATACTGCAAGTGAAGATCCGTCAGGCTCTTCTGATCCGGATATCCCGGGAGCAGTTGATTTTTTTTCTTCATGGATGTGAGGTCGGCTAACTTCGAAAGAAAGCTCTGACGGATAGAGTCACGAAATTCTTTACGTGCAAAGGCGCCTAACGAATTATCGTTGGGTACGGATTTCTTCTGACCTTTGCGGAATTTATATTCTTCCTTCGCCGCGGTGAGCCAGTCAATAAGGACAAGTTCATTATCAATACACCGACTTGCAAAACTCCCGTCCAAGCCCTCAATATAACCTTTGACCGTGATTCGGATCTCATCGCGATTCTGCGCCAAAAGCGGCGTCGACAAGAGCCCCGCGATGACCGTAAGGAGAATGCTATTTGTAATACGTTTCATTCCGGTTCCTATTTTTGGAATTGCGTACCGAAGTATGCGTTATCCTAACCTATGATATTTAACATGGTATAATTATATCTAATGCGAAAATGTAGTTTTTTTTGCCAGTAGAGTCAAGAAAATTTATGATTTTAAATAGGTTACCTCCTAAAATCGACAATGGACGAAAAAAGCGAACTTAATGCCATTTGGACGGAATGCTTTCGGGATGATAATGATCTAACAGAGGCCAGACTTTTGCAACGTCGTCAACTTCAAAAAAAAGTTGGCTTTTTGTTTTGATGAATTTCTTATCGATTAGCAATTCAAAATAATCAAAAAGTGGCGTAAAAAATTCCCGGGCGTTAATAAACATAATGGGTTTCTGGTGGGTGTTCAATTGCCGCAGCGTAATTATTTCCAGAGCTTCTTCCAAGGTGCCAAAGCCGCCCGGTAGGATAATGAATCCGTCGGAACGCTCTTCCATCATAGCCTTGCGAGCCCTCAGGGTCTCGACGACAAGGAGTTCATCCACCGCTTCCATCGCCAGGCCCCGTTCAAAAATGGATTGCGGAATAATACCGATCACTCTCCCGCCGCAAGATTTTGACGCACGGGCCACTTCGCCCATGAGGCCTACGCGGGCACCGCCATAGACCAGAGTTATTTGCCGCTCTGCCATAGCCTGTCCGAGCGCACGCGCCACGGAGAAAAATTCCTCTCCGACACCGTCCGAAGACGAGCAGAAAACACAGAGCGATCGAATCATAAGGTGCCTGTTTTGTTGCTTCGAAGCTTCGCAAGCTAAAGCTTGCGGCTACCCATTTTGTTGGTTAGCAAATTAGTCATCGGTCAATTGATAGATTAAACATGGTGAAATTGATTTGCTCCTTATTTCGCAGATCGCGCAAGCTAAAGCTTGCGGCTACCCATTCATTAGATTTCTTATAAGGCGCGAGCCGTACGACGCGTAATTCATAAACTCGCGTGGCGTGCGAATTCTTTTCAATGTTTTGAAAATGAACTTTGGCGATAAATAGAGCCGGCGCAGACCTGCTTTACGGAGAATCAAAATTTCTTGCTGCGACAGGAATAGGCTTCCGACGCCGGAATTTTCGAAATAATCATGGCCGTAGGATGCCACACCGGCCAAACCCAGTGCCCGAGCGGTTTTATAAAGTTCTGTCCCCTCGTAGGGCGTTGCCATGTGGATTTCATAAAAATCACAGTCGAGATTTTCAGCCAACGTGAATGTCTCTTCGATGGTTTCACGATTATCCCAGGGAAGTCCGACCATAAAAAAGCCGTACACTTTCATTTGCGCCTGGCGCACCAGCGATGATGCCCGATAAGCATCCGCCACCGTGGCTTCTTTGCGCATTTTTTTGAGCATCTCGTCGTTGCCGCTTTCAAAACCAAACGCGACCAGCCAGCATCCGGCTTTTTTCATCCAGGCGAGGCGCTCCTCGTCCACGGTATCCACACGGCTATTGGCAACCCACGCGATGTCAAGATTGCGTTTCAGGACTTCCTGACATAATTCGATCACGAATTTTTTATTAATCGTAAACGTATCAGCCTTAAAGAAAAAATTGCGAATTCCGTATTTCTCCACGCACTCCTGCAATTCGTCCACAATATTATTTACGGACCGTGAACGAACGCGTTCTCCAGAAATCAGCGGAGTCATACAGAAAATGCACTTCGACGGACAGCCGCGTGCCGTTTGAATCGTGGCCATCGCTTCGCCCGAGTCGGGACGGCAATACAATTCATTTCGCAGCAGATCCCTCGCCGGAAATGGCATCGCGTCCAGATCTTGTTCGAAATCACGAATCGCGGTGCGAACAAAATGTCCGACTGAATTTTTATAGATAATATTTGGAACGGCGTTTAGTGCCTCGTCGTTAATTTCGGCATGGTTCTGAAGCGCTTCCAGTAAATGGCTAATGGCGAATTCCGATTCTCCAACCAATGCAAAATCCATATTCGAAAATTCCGGTGAATCAAAAACCTTGGTATCCGTTGAAAAGAATAATGCGCCTTTGGCGATCGTCATGATTTCGGGATTATTTTTTTTGGCCTCTCGAAAGGCTCTCAGATCCTGAATGATCGTGGCATCGGTAATACTCATCACGAGTACGTCCGGTTCGATTTTTATCAGATCCTCTTCCAGAGCGACCCAATGGCCATTTTCCGCGGGGTAATCGCGAAGGAACGGCGTCATACCCATCTCCCGTACGATGGCGGCCATGTAAGCCAGATCGTTGGGCGCGCGCAGAGAAACGGCCGCGGAGGCGGACACATTGGCCTGGCAACGGTCCTCTCCCCGCTGGTACAAAGGGCCGGGAGGATTGATAAAAAATATTTTACTGATTTTTTTCAAACGCAGCCGTTCACGGAAACGTTAAGGAGGGATTGACGTAATAAATTTCGATGACGAACAGTCCAATCCATACAAAAACCGTTGCCATCAAAGGTTTATCGCTGAGAATGAGTTTTGTATGATCGAGTTTCTCTTCGCTGAGGTGAATGAGATAGACGTACCGCAACACGCCGTAAAAAACCGCGCCCAGACTAAGCGCGATCGACCAGCCGTTTTGCCACGTACCGCGTGAGAGAATATAAAAGCTGTACGACCCTATGGATAAAGCGGCGGAGAGCAATACGAGCATGTCCAAAAAATACGGTGTATAACCGCGTGTATGAAGCGGTGATGCGCCGTCGTAGATGATCTCGTAACGACGTTTAGAAAAACCGATAAGCGATGAAACAAAAAATGTGCACACCAGAACCCAGGTCGCCAGCGTGTAGTGAATTGCAATCGCGCCCGCCACCACACGAATCCCAAAGCCCGCCGCAATGATAAGCACATCGAGGATCACGATTTTTTTGAACACCAGCGTATAACCGATATTGAGCACAATGTATCCGCCGACAAAAAGGCCTACGGTAAAATTGAAATAGAACGCGCCAACACCGGAGAGCCCGGCGAGGACGACCGCGGTAAAAAGTGCATTATGAATGGAGAGCGCACCGCGTGTAATAGGGCGCTCATTCTTGGAAGGGTGGCGCGCGTCGTCATGACGGTCGAAAACATCATTGATGAGGTATACGGCGCTCGCAGCACCGCAAAAGAGAACGAATACAATGGCTGTTTGTAAGACGGCTGCCCATTCAATGAGGCGATGGGAAAAAACAAGCGCGACGCCGACGAAAATATTTTTTGTCCAGTGCAGGGGACGTAAGGCCTCCACCCATGCTCCAAACGTCTCGCGCGGCGGAAGTTTTTCGGTCGGAAGTAATGTTGTTTTTTGTTCGATCATAGCTTCGACAGGCTCAGCCTGACATTCTTTTAAGGTACACACTATTCTCCGATTTGCTCGCAGGCTTAAGCCTGCGCCTACC
>JANNSF010000209.1:0-22850 GCA_031402315.1 bacterium
CTCATCACCATTGACGTCGGCAACAAGAACGGACGATCCAATCGCGCCGATGGGATTGATGGGATCAATCGTAACAGGAAAATTGGGCAACAAAACGCCGTTCGGATGGTACGCGTATATTTTGTTGTCACCGGCAAATAGCACTTCCAAATTACCATCGCCATGGATGTCTGAAAGTGAAGGTGTGGAATTTCGCAGAGTTTCAATGGCCGTATTAGTTGTCGACTTATTGGTCGTACTATTGAATGAACCATCGCCTACATCGAATACGGTTCGAACCCCGTCTTGATTGGCGTCACCGGCAACCAATGAGTTTTTGGAAGTATACTGTCCGGGCCGAAAGGATACAAAACTCGGCGAATTGATTTTGAGGTATCCGGTATTGGTCATAGTTTTTACAAAAGCGCTGTCCGAATTGAGAATTACAATACTGAGAACCGGTGACGGTAAAAATGGACGTAGAAAAAAACTTCCATTAAAATTCAGAATAAGCACGCCGCTGCTGGTCCCGATCAATATCCTTCCACCGCCGATAACCGCATGCGTCGTTAGCTCTTCGTGTGCATCATAAGTCCAAAGGGTGTCGGCACGTCCGTCCAGATTTACATCCTTAGCTTGAAACGCAAAGACCTTACCCGATTTTGTGACCGCCAAAACTTCCGACTTCAAATCACCGGCCAGATTGGCTGCAGAGACAGGTCCCGCCAGTGAATCCATAACATCAGCAAAAAGACCTATGGGATAAAGTATGGAGTCTTTTCCTAGGCCCCGGTACACATGAGTGACAGAATTGACGATAACCGGTGCTCCATTCAATTGCCATGCAAACATTTTTCCATCCAAGGCGGAAGCTATTATTTCCGGTTTATTGTCGCCGATCACGTCATCACTAACCAGCGGAAACTCAGAGATCGACGCGCCTGTAAATTTTGGAAAGTTATTTTTTGAAATTTGAGACCTGACTGAAAGCCGCATCACCGTTTGAATGGGACTAATTCCGGTCACATGGATTCCGGTATTCGCCCTTGCGTTCGAAAGCGAGTTGGGAATAGAAGTTGGAGTAAGACTTGCCGAATCGGTTTTATTGAAAAAACGATAACCTTCATTGCCATAATAGAAATAATCAAATTTGTCTCCCGATCCCGTAGACACGCCAAAGAAGTCTGAGAAGTTTCGGCCGATATCCTGGGATCCCGAGCCTTCGACAATGTAGATGCCGCGATGTTCCAGATCCCGATTTATACTATTGTTCGGTATGCCCTGCGCGATGATCTTCTCATCAATATGCCAGATCAATAGACCGCTTCCCGGCAATGCGCCATCGTATTCATCAACCTGCGTAATCACCTTAGTTACCGGATTTCTGTGTACGCCAACATTATAAACCGTATCAATGACTCGCGGGCGGCCGTCTGAGAAATTAATAGTGTCGATGCGGATCAATGTTTCCGGTGACAGTGAATTGGGTATGACATTGCGTTGACGATTTTCAATGAGCAAATATTCCGTCGCATGAATTGGGACTTTTAGAACTTCATGTTGACCGGATAATTTGCGAGGAAGCAAGTCCAGATTGATGCTATCGCGAATGGTCTTGGGTACGACCCATCCCATATATATTTTGGTCCAGGGATCCGGTTCCGCCGGGAGCTGTCCGTCTCCATTGACCGCGCCAAAATCTTCAAGGCCGAAAGCACCGATAGCCGGTCCTCCGGTTTTGGTGTTGAAAAGATCCGGCATTCCGAGTTGGCTTCCAAAATTCGCTATCAATATTCCACTCAGTCCAATTTCGTTGAATACGGATTGCCCGAACGCATTTGGAAAGGCCTGAGATTGTGTTTCAGGTACAATACAACCACTTCTGATTTTTACGGATCCATTGTTAACGGCAATTCCATCCGGATACTTTTTCTTCACCGTGGACTCCGATAGAAATCGGGAAGTAATATCCCGCGGTGAATCGTCGGTCAAATTGAAATCCTGACCAACCCCGGCGTGAAATAAAATGACGTAGTCAAATTGGGAAAAGTCAATGACGTCGGTTTGATCCGCTTTTACGACGGCGTCGTGGAGCAATCTTGCCAGCAGAGTATCCTTCGCTTCCGGACGCAGTTCGCGTCCGTAAAACTCCATACTTTTATCCAGCGTGTACGCATCCGTCTCGCCTTGAGGATATACCGCGTAGGTAATATTCAATTTTCTATCCGAGACATCAAAATAGTAATTTTTCATGGCCAATAAATGGTCTTCAAAATAAGATTTATTATGAGGGGCGGGATCGATTCGGCGACTTGCTCTCTGATCGCTTAGATCAAAATGCCCATTTCCCGTGGTCTGATTCGTATTATCAAGCGCAAATTGAATTCGAAGCGCCAATACACGGGCCGTTTGATTTCCTCGCCGCGGTTCGGATAGAACTTGAGGCGCACGCTGTATTTGAGCGCCGGCAGACCACGATAGAAGAAACAGCAAAAATAATTTTTGGTTCATAGCCAATACAATAAAAAAACCGAATTCATTGGGATATCATGAATTCGGTTTTTAAAAAAAAAGTGATTAAAAAATCATTTTAGAAATTAAAACCAATACTGTAAAATTGTGATCCGTCGCGTGCATTAAAGCCGCCGGTCAATTTCGTCGTATAAGCAAAGTCGATTTTGAAGACGCTGTACGTGATACCAACGCCAAAATTCAAATCATAGATTTTTCCTGCAAAATCCAGTGCCGTCCCCGTACGAAGCGCAACGAAGTCCGAATACGTATACTCGGCGCCGGCATTGTGACCCAGTCGATGCCAACCGTTATCACTCCAGGTCGTAAAAATCGAAGAACGGTTATAGAATTTTGCTTTGAACGGATTGGCGGTACTGATCAAAGGATCCGATCCGTCTTTCCGCCCTCGTGCGATCAATCGATTAATCTCGTACGCGACGACGACCTTATTGTATTCGCTTTTATAAACGGGATAGCTGAGTCCCATGCGAAGGTTCGTCGGAAGTGGGTCCGCTTGATCATTGTCAACATAGGTAATCGCCGGACCAAGATTTGAGAGGCTAGCCCCAAACGTCAAATCCTGTGTAAAGAAATTTTTCTTCATTACGCCAAGGTCTATAGCCACCGCACTTCCAACTCCATTGGGAGTTTCGGGCGTATTATTTCCTTTAGGAGAAAGGCGACTGTAGATAATTTTCAAATTCCCGCCGACACCCCAATCTTCGGAAAGACGCGTGGCATAAGACAGTCCTGACGAAAACTCAAAACTGGAAATAAGACCCAGACTGTTACCCGAAGGATCCGTTCGTTCCTGCTCGCCTAGATTAAAGTACGTAAAATTGAAACCGACGACACCCAAATCCTCAAGATACCAGGATATGGATGCATAGTCATAAAAAAGATCATTCAGGTTGAACTGCGGTAGCCAATTGACATGCATAAACTCGACGTCACGCGGATGTTCCGGCGTTGCAACAAATGCTAGTGCACCCGGATTGTAGTAAATGGCATTGGCATCTCTGGCCGTAGAAACTCCTGTTTGTCCCATTCCATTATGACGTGCACCGGGCGACACGAGTAGAAAAATCACGCCCGTCTCACTGACCTGTCCGACGAGCGGAAGTGACAGCGCAAGCATGAATACGATTGAACGAAAATATTTATTAAACATGAGCAACTCCTTACATTCTTAAATCAAAATTTCTAAGTAACTGGTATAATTTCGTGTCCTAACAATTTTTATAACAGTATGAGTTCTCCTTGTAAAGTCACTTTCCGAGATCGAAAAGTATAAATATTTTTGTCTTTTGCCAGTAGAAAATGGAACTATTCGAATATAATGGTATACGGCTTCGAAGACGATTTGTTTGTTTTTTTTAGTAATTTTTTTTGAAGCGTCCCATTCGGTCTAAATATACCCTGTCGAACCGTTTTTTGTCAAGTTATTTAGTTTAATAAAATGCCCATTCGTGACCAACCTAATCTCTCTTCAATCGTCGATTGGGAGTGCGCAACTATTTTGCTTGCTAAAAAAAAGCTTTCCGTCTATATTTATTTTTATAACTTTCTTTTATCACGTTCTGTTTATTTCCTTACGTTCTTAAAAAGATCAAATTGAATGGCGACACTTACTTCCAGCCACGGTAAACTTATTGTACTTAGCGCCCCCTCCGGGACCGGTAAAACGGCGATTAAGAATTGTCTGATCAAAAAAGATCCCACACTTCGGTTTTCAATTTCGGCAACGACACGTCCAAAGCGGGAAGGCGAACACGATGGGAAAGATTATTACTTCATAACCGAGAAAGAATTTAAAGACCATATTGAACACTCCGCCTTCATTGAGCACGACCATCATTTTGGTAATTATTATGGAACTCTTCGAATGGCGGCGGAACCTGACTTGCTCATGGGCTGCAATGTTGTCATGGACCTTGATGTCAATGGAGCGTTAAATGTCAAAAAAGCTTACATCAATAATTCGGTTTTGATATTCATCAAGCCGCCGTCTTTGGAAGAACTTCGAAAGCGCCTCGAATCGCGCGGTACGGAAAGCCCTGAAACGCTTGAAATTCGTCTTGCCCGCGTCAAGGAAGAAATGGGCCGTGCCCATCTCTTTGATTATGTCGTTGTCAATGACATCGTGGAGCGTGCCGCCGATGAAATTCTGGAAATCATCAGAAAATAGCCTAGAAATTAGCCACTCTTGTCCTGTCTTTTGCGTCAACAAATTCTCTTCTTTTCCCTTGCAAGTTTAACTTAAATTCATATTTTATAGCATAATTGTGTTTTTTTCGGCAATTTTGTCAGGTATGTAAAATTGTCAGATATTACGTTAAGTTGGCTGTATGAATTATCAGAATAACGACTCCGTCATTCACAAAAATTTTCAAGCATTTATTTTGTCCAATGACAAAACTGAGATTGAAAAAAACCTACCTCAAATCGCAGAGTCCTTTGGACTTTTTGGATCTTCCGACAGCATCCTCGATATTGCCCGGACGATTTGCATTATCGCCCCATCCGATGTGCCTGTTCTGATTACCGGCGAAAGCGGATCCGGTAAGGATGTCGTCGCGCGTGCCCTACATCAACTCAGCCTGCGCCGTTCCAAGCCGCTGGTAATTGTAAATAGCGGAGCCATTGCAGAAGGGATATTGGAGAGTGAACTTTTTGGTCATGAAAAGGGCGCCTTTACCGGTGCCGTTTCAGAGCGAAAGGGATATTTTGAGACGGCGGACGGGGGAACTATCTTTTTGGACGAAATTGGCGACACCCCACTTACAACTCAAGTGAAGCTTCTGCGTGTCCTGGAGTCCGGCGAATTTCTAAAAGTCGGAGGATCTCATGTTAAAAAATCGGATGTGCGAGTTATTGCGGCGACGCACCGCAATCTGGAACAAATGGTTCGGCGGGGTGAATTTCGGAAGGACCTGTATTATCGCCTGAAAGCCATTACCGTTACAGTCCCTCCTTTGAGGTCACGACGTGAGGATATTCCCATCATCGTTCGAAAATTTGTTGACGAATTCAGTCTTCAAACCAAAGCCGCGTTCAAAGGATTTTCAGCCGAGGCACTCCAACTCATGAAAGAATATCATTGGCCCGGAAATGTCCGGGAATTGCGCAATTTTGTCGAAAGCCTCATGGCAATCCGACGCGGTGAATTGATAACTGCGGAGGATGTAGAAAAACATCTTTTGAATTACAAAGATCTGGATCAATTCGAACTGGACAGAAACGACACGCTTCCCGTTGCAACGCACATGAGTCCTGAACAAGCGGAACGTGAATTTTTTTATCGTACGTTGATCACTCTTAAGCGTGACGTGGACGATGTGAAAAACTTTCTAATTACAAAATTCGGTGCCATCCCACGTGCCGTGGATTCTCAGTTTCCAAATAGTCTTCCGTCCGATAAAAAAGTAACCGATGGGCGCATTGTAGAAACCGACTACAACATTCAAGACTCCGGCGATACGGTCTCTCTTGTTGAAAAAGAAAAAGAACTGATCATCAAGGCGCTCCGGCGTTCAAAGGGAAGGCGCAATGTCGCGGCGAAAGAGCTTGGACTCTCCGAGCGTACACTTTATCGTAAAATCAAAGAGTATAATCTCGACTTATGAAATTACTGACTCTCGCATTTTTTTTCTGCGCCTGCACGTACTCCTTCACCGGAGCCAATACGGGCAATCTCAAATCAATGGCAATTCCTCTTTTTGACAATGAGACGCCGGAACCCGGTATTCGGGAAAAAGTCACCCAGGGAATTACACAAGGCATCCTAGAGGATAATACCTATAAGGTCGCGGATTCAAAAAATGCCGACGCTCTCCTGATTGGCAAGATTACGCGTGTGGAAGATGTTGTTTTCGCTTTTGAAGGCAGTGGCACAACGTTCTCAACTTCAGACTACAAAATCACGATCACCGCAACCCTTCGCATGGAACAAACCAAAGATAAAAAAATTCTATGGACGGAAACCATATCCGGATGGGGTCGCTATTCACTGAGCGGCGCAAAGCGTCGTAATGACGGTATTGCGGATGCCGTCAAAATGATCTCGCAAAATGTCATCAATAAAGTTGTATCGGATTGGTAAATTTTACTTAGGCGGAGTTTATGGAATTAGGATCTTTCTTGTTTTACGCCTATTTGGCGTGCATGGGCATTCTTTTTGTGTTTAGCTGGCATAATTTTGTCATGATTTACTATTTTCTAAAACACCGGAATGACCCCGAGCGAGCGCGTTTAGACTTTACGAATGGTGAATTCCCCAGGGTTACGATCCAATTACCAATTTATAATGAGCATGTCGTCGCAGAACGATTGATCGACAGCGCATGCCGAATTGATTGGCCCAAAGACAAGCTCGAGATTCAAGTGCTCGACGACTCGACCGATCATACGACTCAAATCACCAAGGCTACGGTCGAGAAGTGGCGAGCGCTTGGGTTCTGTATCAACCGAATTCATCGTACCGATCGCAAGGGTTACAAAGCGGGCGCCCTCCGCGAAGCCCTGGAAAAAGCGACCGGAGAATTTATTGCTATATTTGATGCCGACTTTATCCCGGAGGAAGATTTTCTACATCGAGCGATTCCTCATTTTTCTCAAAATGAAATTGGTATGGTACAGACACGCTGGGGCTATCTGAATGAAGACTACTCTCTCCTGACCAAAACACAGGCGATCGGCCTTAACGGCCACTTTGTAATCCAGCAATTGGCGAGAAGCCGTGCAGGATTCTTTATTAATTTTAATGGCACAGGCGGTATTTGGCGCCAATCTTGTATTCGCGATGCAGGCAATTGGCATGATGATACGCTTACGGAAGATTTGGATCTCAGTTACCGCGCTCAACTCAAAGGCTGGAAATTTGTTTACCTCAATGATGTTGTTTCACCGGGAGAATTACCGATCGGCATCCATGCCCTCAAAACACAGCAATTTCGCTGGACCAAGGGTTCCGTCGAAACAGCAAAAAAAATCATCCCCAAAATCATTCGTTCCGAACTGCCGATGTGGACAAAAATTCAGTCCCTATTTCATTTGACGGCCAATTTTTCTTACATTTTTGTTCTGGTTTCCTGTTTACTCAATTCTTCCATTTTGTTTCTGACCAACGATGGACGTTTTAATGCTATTTTGGACATCATGACAGTTTTTGTTTTGAGTATTGTCGGATTGTTTGTATTTTATTTCTATTCGGAACGAACAATCAATCCGAATTGGAAGAAAAAAATGATTTTATTGCCGGTTTTCATGATGGGTAGCGTTGGGCTTTCTGTTAGTAATGCAAAAGCCGTTTGGGAAGGAATTTTTAACATCAAATCTTCCTTTATCCGGACCCCAAAGTGGGGACTCTTGACTGCAAAAAAGCCAACACGATTTCACGGTGTTTCTATGGATGGCCTTTTTTGGGCGGAACTAGTGATTGTAGTGTTTATGACTATCGCCTTGATCGCCGGTATTCGAAATTATTATTTGGAAAAAGCTAATTTTATCGGTATGATATTTTTCAATATTTGGATTTTGACGGGCTTTCTGATGGTCCTTTTTTTGTCCGTAAAACACGTTTATCAAAATCGCGCGGAGGCTTGAATAGGTTATGCCGGAAGCTAAGAGTGTCATTTCGAATAAAGAAATACTCGCGGAAATTAATCTGGTATCACAAATTGAGCAGATTGAAACACGTTTGGCTACCGAGCCAAACAGTATTCGGTTCGCACAATTGGCCGATGCCTATTTAGGCGTTGGCAATTTCGAAAACGCGATCGCAACGTGCCTGGAAGGACTTCGATATTATCCGCACTACGCTACCGGAAAAATGATTCTCGCCAAAGCCTACTACCTTAGCGGCGACAAGAAAAAAGCTCAAACCCTACTTAAAGAATTTTTGCAAAAACATCCGACGCATATAGCCGCGCAAAAGATGTTGGGTGATCTCGCGCTCGAAGAAGATGATATTTTGGGTGCGGTTGCAAAATACCGAGTGGCGATGCGTTTTGATCCGATCAATCGGGCTCTGATCCAAACCCTGACCGAACTCAAGGATCAATTTCAAAAAGCAAAGACGGATGGTGGAGGCGGAGAAGACGAAGATGAAAAACCCGTCCTTGAAAGCCAAAGGGTGTCCAGTGATGTTGCTCCGACGTCGATTGAAAAGCCGGTCGCCAAAAATGTACAAGCCACCGAAACCAGCAGGCACTTGCCCGAAGAATTCGAATACTCCGAAGAGACCGCGAAAAAATTGCGAGCCGAAGATACGGTTGAACTTCCAAAAGAAAAAATCGACCTCAAAATTCCGGACGCGATGGTCGAAGACTTAATCGTAGGCGAAATGACCGCGAAAGCGGAAAAGGATGCGAAAGAATTTTCAGTTAAAGATACGCCAGCGCCCGTTCAGGAAATTATTGCCAAAAAACCTGCGTCCCCTCCTATTGATCTTACAGCATCCGCCGCGTTCGTTGACGATAAAGGTATTCTCTATTTTTATGACGACGATGAGGTCTCTTTCGATGAGTATAAAAAACGCCTGGATCTCAAGAAAAATGGCCTCGCACAAATATTGGATCGAGCACAAATTGATCGACTCGCGGGTGGAAAAGCCAAGCTAAAGCCAATCGTTGAGACCAAGAAGGCTGAACCTGTTGAAGCCAAGAAGCCCGAACCTAAGATAGAGGTTCAAAAAGAAAAAATCGTAGAGAAGAAAATAGAGACCATTGCCGAGAAAAAAGAAGCTAAAAAAGGTATCGTAAAAAGTGATACGGATGCTTTTGCGCATAAGACCCATGACGACGATTCACTTCATCGTCACGTTGATTCTGCATTCGGCGATGGCGAAGACACAGGGGTCTTCCTTACACCCGATCAGGAGCGTGAATTTTTTGAGAAGGAAGAGTCTAAGGACGACAACGAATTGATGTCAAGAAGCATGGCCGCCGAAGAAGGTATTTCAGATGAAGACCCGGAATCGTCGCTTGATGAACTTGAAATGGACTACAAAGACTATATGGACACGCTTACAAGTGAGGAAGAGCTTGAAGAGGCCATTTTTGCGGAAGAAAATGAAAGCTCTGCCGACACCGAGATTGATTCCATAACGGCACGGCTTGCTAAAGTTTCATCGGACATGGATGGTTTTGAAGTGGCCCATCCGGATGAGGATCAGGACCAACCGATTGCGTACAGCGATTATTTTGAACAGCTGGAGACAGAGGAAGAAATTCAGGAAGCGTCCTTTGATCTTGAAGAGGAACCCATGTCTTTTCAAGAGATCGGCGAATGGCTTGACGCCAATGATTATAATATCGACTACAAGACGTACTTTTTATTCCACGGGGATCCCTTTGAGGCCGCCAAGAAAACAGCGGAGAAAATGCCTGAGGAACCTACCATGGTTTATGCAGACTATCTCAGTTCCGTCTCCGACGAAGATCGTGCTGAAGCCGTTCTCGCGGAGGCCCAAGAAATTCTTGTGACGGAAAAATCAATTCCTGTTATAGCCCCGGTGGAGAAGCTTGAGCAAAAAATTCCTGAAAAGAAAATTGAGGTCGTTCCGGTCGAGCCAATAAAGACTGTACAACCTGTACAAACCAAACAACCTGCAAAAGTCACTGAAGAGGTTGTAGAGGAAGAAGTCGAAGAGGAAGTCGAGTACGTTGAGGAAGAAATCAATCCCCAAGACGCAACGATGGAGTTGGTCGAAAGTTATGCTCTTGCGGGTCAATACGGTATGGCCTATAAAGTGTGTAAAGTTCTTAAAATGAAAAATCCCACCGACGCAAAAGTCGATCGAAAGGTGCTCGAATTGAAGAGGCTCTACTTATGGAGTAGTCAATTAGTCGGATAGTCAATCGTGAATCAAAATAATTTCACAAGGAGAGTAAAATATGAATTTTCCCGACGAACTTCTTTATAGCGCCTCTCACGAATGGATCAAATTAGAAGGCGATACCGCCACGGTTGGAATTTCCGACTATGCCCAATCGGAACTTGGCGATATTATTTTTTTGGAACTGCCGGAAGTCGGTAAAAGAGTCGAGGCCGGTAAGCCTTTCGGCTCCATCGAAGCCGTAAAGACAGTCAGTGATATGTATGCTCCGTTTTCCGGGGAAGTGATTGCCGTCAATAGTGTACTGAACGATAAGGCTGAGTTGCTGAATGCTGATCCTTACGGCGCAGGCTGGATTATCAAAATTAAGGTGACGGATTCAGCCAACAAATCAAATCTTCTGAGCGCCGCCAAATACAGAGAATCCACTGCGCATTGAGAAACGCCTTTCTTGATAGTTGAACGATTAATCAATTCGGTTCTTTATGCGACCCTCTCAAGGATCAAAGAAAAAAAATACATTGAAAAAAGTCACCCCTAAAAAACCATCCAAAAGAGCTCCTGCCGTAAAAGTTAAAAAAAACCTTCTTCCAAAGTCGATTCAATTCGATCCGATTCAGCGAACACTTATGGATACGGCGGCTTCGGCAATCCTAGTGATTGACACTCGCGGCAAAATCATTGCGGCAAATCCACGTCTTTGCAGTTTGTTTGGTATTGAGGAATCCAAAATCCTCGATTGGAATGAAAGCCGCTGGATTGAATATCTGGAGAGTACTCTGGATAATCCTGATATTATCGCCAAGAACCGCGAGCAATTGGACTCATCATCCTATACGTGCTCCGACGAAGTATCTTTTAAGGCGTTCGCCAATCGTTTTTTCCAACGTCAGATTCAGCCGATCTTGGACTCCAAAAACAAATCGGCGGGAAGACTGTGGAAGTTTCGTGACGTGACGTATGAGCGCCACGTTGAGGTAATTTATCGCGATATTGAAAAAAAGAAATTTGAGCTTGAGTCGAAAAACCAGCAATTGCAGCTTGCCTATAAGGAATTAGGGGTAGCTCAAAAATCCGTTGACGAAGCCAATACGCTGAAGTCTCAATTTTTGTCCAACATGAGCCATGAGCTACGCACCCCGCTCAATTCAATTCTCGCTCTGTCCAGCATCCTGCTCGCTCGCATGGATGGGGAAATAACCGAGGAACAAGAAAAGCAGATCAAAATTATTGAAAAAAGCGGTAAAAATCTCCTTCGCCTCATCAACGATATTTTGGATTTGTCAAAAATGGACTCCGGGCGTATGGATCTTTTTTTCGCCGAATATTCAATTCCCGAATTTGCGCAAACCATTCATTCCACAATCCAACCCATGTTACGCGAGACCTCTTTACAATTTAAGATTGAGATTGATGATGAATTGGATATCCACAGCACGGACGAAAACAAACTAAAACAAATCATCTTGAATCTTCTCAGTAACGCCATTAAATTCACACCGCAGGGATCAATTTCCCTGCAAATTAAGCCAACCAAATTCGTCGACGTCATTGATTTCTCTGTCATTGATACCGGTATTGGAATTGACCAATCTAATTTCGATAAGATTTTTGATCCCTTCCGTCAGATTGATGGTTCAGCAACCCGGCGTTATGGCGGAACAGGTCTGGGGCTTGCGGTGACAAAAAAAATGATCGAACTTCTGGGTGGCAAAATCACCGTCGAGAGTGAACTTGGAAAAGGCTCCGTTTTTAAATTCGTCATCCCCTCAAAAAAGCAGGGCGACAATCCGAAACCCCTTACGGAAGATCAGATCAACGCCATGTTTCTCGCTTCTTCACCTAAAAATGGTATATCCGATTCCGACGACGTGATTGCCATCGACCCCGCCAAAAAGACCATTCTCCTGGTGGATGATGATCATGAGGCGATCTACATTGCCAAGAAATATCTCGCGGACGGCCCTTACAATGTACTGACCGCGAAAGATGGTGATGCTGCGATCGCCATGGCCAAAAGCTATTTGCCGGATATCATTACACTGGACATCATGTTGCCCAAAAAAGACGGGTGGGAAGTTCTCCAGGATCTGAAAAAGAACCCCGCGACACTTAATATTCCGATCGCCATCGTCTCTATGATCGACAATAAGAAGCTGGGATTTAGCCTTGGTGCCGCCGACTACCTGGTCAAACCAGTCACACGCGAGATGTTTTTGAAACGTCTTAATAAGCTGCACGAATCCCGCGGTTTAAAGAAAATACTCATTGTGGACGACGATTTATCCCAGGCGGAACTCGTGGAGGAAATTTTGGAAAGCGATGACTTTAACAGTGAGGTTGCAACCTCCGGCGATGCCGCGATCGCCATGGCGCGTCGCAATTCCTACAGCCTCGTGATCCTCGACTTACTCATGCCAAACATTGACGGATTTGCCGTTTTGAAAAACTTGCAAACGGATCCTCTCACGGAAAAAGTACCCGTGCTCGTTTTGACTGGCAAACTACTCACGCAGGAGGATCAGAAGAAACTTTCGGGGAAACATTATTACATATTTCAAAAAAGTATGTTCTCACGCGAAAAACTGTTGGAGCAAATCTATTTGATCCTCGAAAAAGAAAAGGTGTAGCCTGGCTCTATGGGTAAAAAGCATAAGATTCTGATTGTCGACGACAGTGCAGCCAATGTCTATTCTCTAAAAAAAACTCTACAAAAATCCGATTACGAATTTCTGGAAGCGCATACAGGAGAAAGCGCGCTCGCGGCGATTCAGGAGCTTGATCCGGATATTGTGCTGTTGGACGTCCGGTTGCCGGGCATTGATGGGTTTCAGATTTGTGAGAAGATCCGTCTTTTTAATAAACATGTTCCCATTGTATTTGTCACGGCTAACCTCAAAGAATTTGTCGATCAGGTGCACGGTTTTGAAAAAGGCGGCGACGATTATGTCATTCAGCCGTATGATCCGAAGGAATTGTCCATTAAAGTCAAAGCTCTGTTGCGCAACAAGCGGCTTTACGACGAGCTGCTCGAAGAGGTTCGGGATCTCGATCGAATGAAAACCGAGCTTCTCGGCCATAATGAGCAACTCAAGGAAGTAAATTCCAGACTTGAGGAGAAGAACGAATACCTCAAAACGATATCGGTCACCGATCCTCTCACTTCTCTTTACAACCGAAAATATTTTCATCAGCGTATTGAAAAGGAAATCAGTGCGGTTCAGCGTTACAAGCATCCGGCCAGTGTAGCGCTCGTTGATATTGCAGGCTTTTCAAAGATCAATGAAGAGTTAGGCGGACCTCAGGGCGATGTCATTCTAAAAGAAATGGCCAATCTTTTGATTAATAGTATCCGTGTTTCGGATCTCGCCATACGGTTTGACGGAGGACGTTTCGCCATTATTTTTACGCATACTTCTGAAGAGAACGCCATGGTAAAATCCAACATGATTCAAGCGTCCGTACAAACCTATCCGTTTCCCGTCTACGAAGATCTTATACCCGCGGAAAAGCAGACACGCTACGAAACCGTCACGGTATCCGTTCGCATTGTCGTCACCGGAATAGATCATGTTTGGATCAAGAGCGCAGCGGATATTATTGAAGCCCTTGAAAATACGCTCTTAACTTGTGAGCCCAATCGTACGGTTATTGCAAGAAAAGAATAGTCACCAATTTGTAACAGGAGAATATAAGTTCGATGAATAATGAGTTTCAAAAACGGCACATCGGGCCGGATGAAAAAGAAGCCGGCGCGATGCTTACGACGATCGGGGCTACAAGTTTGGACGAATTAATAGCTAAAATTGTTCCTCCTTCGATTCGCCTAAAAAACAAAATGAAATTACCGGAGCCCCTCGGAGAATACGAAATGCTTTCCGTATTGAAGGGGATCGCGTCAAATAACAAGGTCTTCAAAAGCTATTTTGGATACGGATATTACAATTGTATCACGCCCGGTGTAATCCTGCGTAACATGCTGGAAAACCCGAGTTGGTACACTCAGTACACTCCTTATCAAGCGGAGATTGCCCAAGGTCGTCTCGAAGCGCTACTGAATTTCCAAACGATGGTTATGGATTTGACAAAGATGGAAATCGCCAACGCTTCGCTTCTGGACGAAGGTACTGCGGCCGCCGAAGCGATGTTTATGTTTTTTTCATCCAGACCTTCCGACCAAGGGGGGAAATTCTTTGTCTCCAAAGACTGTTTTGCGCAAACCATCGATATCTTAAGAACTCGTGCGGTGCCGGTAGGAATTGACATCGTGATCGGGGACCATCGGGATTTCGAATTTGGAAAAGACTATTTTGGTGCGCTTTTGCAGTATCCCGCTGCCGATGGTGAAATATTTGATTACGAAAAGTTTTGTGAGAGCGTTCACGCTAAAAACGGATTTGTCGTCGTGGCAGCCGATATTATGAGCTTAGCTCTATTGCGGGCACCGGGAGAATTTGGAGCGGATGTCGCTGTCGGCACAACGCAGCGCTTTGGAATTCCGATGGGATATGGCGGACCGCATGCTGCTTTCTTTGCCGCCAAAGATGAATTTAAAAGAAAACTTCCGGGTCGTATTATTGGCGTTACGATAGATGCCGTTGGAAATCCCGCGCTTCGTATGTCCCTGCAAACTCGCGAGCAACATATTCGCCGCGAAAAGGCAACAAGCAATATTTGTACCGCACAAGCCCTCTTGGCCAATATGGCGGGAATGTACGCGGTGTATCATGGACCCGACGGAATCCGAAATATTGCCAAACAAATTCATGGACATGCGCGGGCACTCTCCAAGGCAATTGAATCATTAGGATATCAACAAATGAACCCCAACTATTTTGATACAGTCAAAATTCAGGCTAACGCATCCACAAAAAAGATTCAATCACTGGCGATCAAGGGTGGGATGAATTTTCGCTACATCGACTCTAAGACGATCGGAATTACGCTCGATGAAACGACGTCCTTAGCGGATATTCAAGCCATCGTCAATGTTTTCGCGAAAGTGAAAAACAAAAAAGCTCCAAAGGTCAAACCGTCAACGGGAGGTCAGGCATGGGAGTCTAAATTTAGCCGTACCAGTGATTATTTGATCCATCCGGTTTTTAATCGATATCGTTCCGAGACAGAGATGCTTCGTTATATTAAATCTCTTGAGAACAAAGATATTTCGCTTGTGCATTCGATGATTCCGCTAGGCTCATGTACCATGAAGCTCAACGCTACCGCCGAAATGGTGCCGGTAACCTGGGCCGAGTTTTCCAATATTCATCCCTTTGCCCCGATTGATCAGACGGCCGGGTATCAAATGATATTTCGGGAACTCGAAGGCTACCTAAATCAGATTACAGGCTTCGCGGCAACGTCACTTCAACCCAATGCGGGCGCTCAAGGAGAATACGCGGGGCTTATGGTTATTCGTGAGTACTTTAAGTCGAAAAAACAAACTCATCGCAATGTTGTACTAATTCCGGCCTCGGCGCACGGGACTAATCCCGCGAGCGCCGTCATGGCGGGATATCAGGTCGTGGTGACCAAGTGTGATGAACTCGGAAATATTGATATTGCGGATCTCAAACTGCACGCTGAAAAGCATAAGGACAATCTTGCCGCGCTCATGGTTACTTATCCTTCGACGCATGGAGTTTACGAAGAAGGTATCCATGAAATTTGTGAAATCATTCACCGCAATGGCGGACAGGTCTATATGGATGGAGCTAATATGAATGCGCAGGTTGGATTGACCAATCCGGCTATGATTGGCGCTGATGTTTGTCATCTAAATTTGCATAAAACGTTTTGTATTCCGCACGGCGGCGGCGGCGGTCCCGGCATGGGCCCAATCTGCGTCGCCAAACACCTTGCACCCTTTCTACCAGGACACCCCTTGGTAAAAACCGGTGGTAAACGCGCCATGACTGCAGTATCTTCGGCGCCTTGGGGCAGTGCCTCTATACTGCTTATTTCTTATGCCTACATTCGTATGATGGGATCGACCGGGCTTACCGACGCGACCAAGTATGCTATTTTGAATGCGAACTATATTAATGTCCGTCTGAAAGAGCACTACGAGGCGCTTTACGTTGGTAAGAACGGCTACGTCGCTCACGAGATGATCCTGGATACTCGTTCCTTCAAAACAACGGCCAACATTGAGGTTGTTGACATTGCCAAGCGACTTATGGATTATGGTTTTCATGCTCCGACCGTCTCCTTCCCGGTTCCCGGAACACTAATGGTCGAGCCAACGGAGAGTGAATCCAAGGCGGAACTGGATCGCTTTTGTGAAGCTATGATTTCAATTCGACAAGAAATTGAACGAATTGAAAAAGGCGCCGACAAAGAGGATAATCCATTGAAACACGCACCGCATACAGCGTCCGCGGTCGTCAGCGATTCCTGGAGTCATACCTATGGGCGCGAAGTGGCGGCCTTCCCTCTTCCCTATGTCCGCCATAACAAATTCTGGCCCTCCGTTGCGCGTGTTAACGATGCGCATGGGGATCGCAATTTGATCTGCAGTTGTCCTCCTGTTTCCGACTATACGAGTTAAGTAATTTCGGGAACTTTGCGTAGTTAATTTCGTAAAACGGACGTGTCAAAAGCACGTCCGTTTTACTTTTAACTTATAAGGAATATTATGAAAAGGAATCTCTCGCTACTGCTGGTGGTGTCCGCTCTATTCGCCGCGGACCCCAGCTTCAATCCACTTTCTGCGGGGTTTAATCAAAAAGTTGAATTTGGTAAGCTCTTGCCAGAGCACATTAAAATTTCTGCGGAGTCGATAATTGCGGATTCACGCAAGGCACTCCAGGTCATATATTCCGTTCCTAAGGAGCGCCGTACGTTTCAAAATACACTTTCTGCACTGGATGATGCCTTAAATAGTTTCGCCATTATTACCTCGCAAATCTATCTTATGGCCAATGCTCATCCCGATAAAGCAATGCGTGAGCAGACCCTTGCGGCGCTTGATGCACTCGATAAGTTTGAAAATGAAATGGGGCTTGATGAAAAGCTATACGCTGCCGTCAAAGAATTTTCTCTCAGTGCGGAAGCAAAACTGCTAACCGGATATAAACGCCGATTTTTGGACCGGACGATTCGGGACTTTGAGAGGAGCGGATTCGCACTTTCGAAAGAAAAACGGAGTGAACTGAAGACCATTCAAGATCGTATTTCGGAACTTGGAACGTTGTTTGGTCGCAACATCGCCGAGGCGCAAGACACACTCCTAGCGACGGAAGAAGAAGTAGCCGGACTGCCGGAAGATTATAAAAAATCACGTAAAACTGCGGATGGGAAATTCAAAATTGATTTATCCTATCCATCGTATTTGCCGTTTATGAAGTATTCCAAATCGGAATCGGCCCGTAAAATGCTTTACCTTAAAAACAACAATCGGGCGGTTCCAAATAATCTTGAAGTATTGAAAAAACTTGTTCTCACGCGCAAAGACATGGCCAATTTATTAGGTTATACAACGTATGCCCAATACACCGTCGAAGAGCGAATGGCTAAGAAACCGGATGCTGTGTGGCAGTTTGAGAATGCGCTGATCGATAAGGCTAAGGAAAAGGCACGGCGAGACTATAATGAATTGCTCGAGATCAAACGAAACTATACCAACGACAGATCGATCCAATCGATCAACCCCTGGGAATCGGGATTTTACAACAATTTGCTTCTTGAACAGAGGTACAGCGTAAACGACGAAAAAATAAAAGAGTATTTTGAACTCAATAATGTTATGTCCGGATTGTTCGGAATCTCACAAAAATTATTTGATGTTGAATTTTCCGAAGTCAAAAATCCTTCCGTCTGGAGTCCTGACGTACGTATGTTCGCGGTAAAGAAAGAAGTCAAAGTAATTGCCCATTTCTATCTTGACCTCTTTCCGCGTGCCAATAAATACGGACATGCGGCCTGTTTTACGATGGTCAAAGGAAAGATGACGAGCGCCGGCTATCAGATGCCCTTGGCGACTCTAGAGTGCAATTTCCCAACTGCCACCGCCGATCGCCCTTCGCTTATGTATCATGCGGCCGGGAGTGCTTCGGTTGAAACATTTTTTCACGAATTTGGTCACGTTCTCCACAATATTTTGACGACGGCCGAATTATATTCCCATTCCGGAACTTCCGTCCCGCGCGATTTTGTTGAAGCGCCGTCTCAAATTTTTGAGAATTGGGTTTGGAACTACGATGTCTTGAAGACTTTTGCGAAGCATTATAAAACGGGTGAGGTTCTCCCCAAAGAGATGTTTGATAAAATGCTCGCCGCAAAAAACGTAGGTTCCGGTCTTGCGACATTGCAGCAAATTTTTTATGGAATGATTGATATGAACCTCAACGACACTTGGGATCCGGAAAAAGAGACAACCTCCGATGTCGTCAAAAGGGTCCAGACTCAGGTTACACTCTTCCCCTATCTTGAAGGAACTCACATGGAAGCCTCGTTTGGTCACCTCAATGGTTATGCTGCCGGTTATTATGGATATCTTTGGTCGAAAGTCTATTCGCAAGACATGTTTTCACTTTTCCACAAAAACGGCCTGATGGACCGCAAAACCGGGGCACGATACAGAGATATCATCTTGGCACGGGGCGGTTCGCAAGACCCTCTCGAACTGGTCAAGGAGTTTTTGGGCCGTGAACCCAATCAGGATGCCTTCTTGAAGGATCTTGGTTTGTAGATATTGGAGTTTTCCTGCGCCTCAGTTCAACTCTATCCTGATGAGTATGGGTTGGGTAGATCGTTTTGGAATTTTTTAGACCATTGTTCGAATGAGTCATTTACATTTTTGATTTTTCCGAATTAAATGTAGGTGAACTAAATCGAGAAAGGTAAAATGAAGTATTTCTGTATCTTTATCGTGGTGTTGGCTTGGACGATCTGTGGACAAGAGTCGGGGACTATTACCGGCTTTCTGTACGATGCATCCAATGGGGAGACGCTCATCGGAGCCAATGTATTCCTCCAAGGCACAAAAATCGGCGCCGTTTCGAATGGCAACGGATACTACGTCATTCCAAAAGTGCCCACCGGAGAATACACTCTGACAGCACAATATCTTGGCTATAAAACTTACTATAAAAAATTATCGGTTCCCGCCGGTGCAAAACTCCAACATCACGCGCATCTGCAGGTTGATGAAATTCAAGGTGACGAGATTGTAACAACCGCCGATCCGGACTCCTTGCCAACGATCATAAGGCTGTTTGAAAAACCAATCTCGCGTATTGAATTTTCGGGAGTCGAAATAAAGCGGATCCCGCAAGTGGTCGAGGCGGATTTGTTACGATCGCTGCAAACGGTTCCTGGCATTGTGCCGATTTCCGATTTTTCTTCAGCTCTGTATGTTCGTGGTGGCACGCCAGATCAAAATCTATACCTGATTGACGGCTCGGATGTCTATAGCCCTGAACATGCGTTTGGATTGTTCTCAACTTTCAATACCGATGCCATAAAGAAAATAGAACTCTCCAAGGGAGGATTTGGCGCTAATTATGGCGGACGCTTGTCGTCAATTCTAGATGTCACCAATATCGACGGTAATCGAAAAAATTTTGAAGGCCTGGTCGGTGTGAGCTTACTGTCTGCAAAAACGACTCTGCAGACACCGCTGGGTTCCAACGGATCCTTATCAGGCTCCTTCCGTCGCACATATTTTGACAAAACAATTGGACCGCAATTGAAGAATTTTCCGACGTACTACTTTTGGGATGGAAACGTCAAAGCATTTTTCGAGCTCGATAAGAAAAACACCCTCACCCTAAGCGGCTACGGCGGCTCCGACAATTTGAACTTTAATTTCAACGATAATTCTACAGAAAAAATCGGCTTCTCAGATATTTGGGGAAACAAAACCGCTAGTTTGCGATGGGGTCGTGTTATTGGAACAAAAATGTATTCTAATTTCTGGGTAACCCTGAGTAACTATCGATCGGATTTGGCCTTCGGAAAAGTTCAGGACGGAGGGCTCAAAGAGCGAAATGAAATTGGCGATCTGACTTTCAAAGGTAATTTGGAGTACCATATTTCTAAAGAAAATCGCGTCAATTTTGGATTTGAGCAAAAAAACTTAAAGGGAGTATTCCAAGAAGATTTCCCCGGCGGCCATGTGGATGTTCAGGCGAACCGCAAGCAATATACGCTCTACTTGCAGAACATCTGGCTCCCTACGGAAGCTTGGAATATTGAAGGTGGGCTTCGCTACGACTACTTTGACAGCGAGCGCAAATTTCAGAATCTTGATCCGCGTGTATCTGTCAAATATCGATTAAATGAAACGACAAACTTAAAAGGCGCGGCCGGCATCTACCACCAGTACTTGCAAAATATTCCTCGACCTTTTTTAGGCGGCATTTGGACGACCTCGGATCGCTATCAAAAAGGATCGGTTGCATACCACTATATTGCCGGCGTTGAACGTGCTATAAACGAAGTTTATCAACTAGAAATCGAAACTTATTATAAGCAGTATAGGAATATCTATTCGCTCAATCCGTTCTTCTATGTTGATATTCAGCCAACCCGGTATAATGATCTCAGTGAACCGGTTTACACGACGACGCAATCCATTTTCCGACGCGGCAATGGAAATTCAAAGGGCATAGAGTTTTTGCTTCGCAAGGACGTTGGTTCTTTTACAGGCTGGATAGGTTATTCACTCGCACATACGGAATACAAAACAGCGGGTGTTAATCAGAATAAATCCTACTCACCGCGTCACGACAGAGCGCACAATGTCAATCTTGTCGCAAATATTAATATCCGTGATTTTATACGTGCCGCAAAGGGCATGGATCCTGCAAAATCAACAGGTAAATGGCTTCTCGGGATCAATTTGGTCTATGCCTCTGGACAACCTATTACAGAACCTTCTTCCAACTACTATATTGGTAATACTCCTACCGACACAGATCCTTCACTCGGATTATTTCCGACCGATATCAATAAGTACCATTTGCCGGCGTATGCGCGATTTGATTTAAGTTTGACGTATGAAAAACAGTTCAAATCGTGGAACCTATCTCCCTACATTCAGGTGTTTAACCTTGGGAATAGAAAAAATGTCTGGTATGTCAATTACACGGATCAAAAGCAGGACGACAATACGGTAACTCGTAAAACAAAAATACTGCGTCAATTTCCGCTCTTGCCAAGCTTCGGCATTAATGTCAAATTCTAAGTCGGAGAACCCTATGTTAAAATATATTTACAGCCTATCCATTCTTGTTTTGGCATGCGGAACACCCGGTTATGACATTGACAAGAATGCGTACGAGCCTAAAATTGTGATTGAAGGAATTTTAATTCCCAATGAATCTGTTCACAGAATAAAAATTACACGCAACTTTCCAATTCAAGGGACCATTGATAAAAGTTTACTCGCAATAAAAAATGCCGATGTAAGAATTAAGGATATCGCAACCGGCTCGACCGTTATTCTGACGTATGATGCCGGACTAAATACTTTCGTGTTTTATGATACAGCGTTGAGTGTGGCCTTCAACAAATCTTACCGTCTTGAGGTCAATGCGACAATTGACGGGACTTTACTCGAAGCATCATCTGAAACCACCGTTCCCACAATCGGATTCAAAATTGACAGTTTAGACCGAACAATTACTAAATTCCGGGAACTTGACGCAAATCGGAATATTAAGCCGCTTGACATACACGTTAAACTCTCGCCCAACGCCCAAATTTATGTCGTGGCACAATATGCATTAACGGCCGACACCTCCAATTTTATTTATGACAACCCTTATTTCAATTTGAGTCGAACGGAAATTCTGAAAAATCTAAGCTCTTTTCAATATCAAACGTGGGAGTTTGAGAATCTAAAGGGGAGTATTGGGCGCCTTCCTCTTCAGTGGTGGGGGATTAATTTTTATTCGGAATATAGAGTGAATGTTTATGCTGGTGACAAAAACTATAAGGATTTTTTTCTAACGTATGAAAGTGTTCAGGATATTGACGGTACTCTTAGTGAACCGGTTTTCCATATCGAGGGAGACGGTATCGGTATTTTTGGCTCCGCGATTGTAGATTCTTTGACCTATCAAGTCGTTCGTTAGCGCGTGTCGATTGGATAAGCCGATAAATTTGTAAGGAACGACTTAATCTCGTTCGTTTTTTATTTGAAGCATGGCGCTCATCGCCGCACCGACAATGCCGGCGTCATTTCCTAGTTGAGCGCGAATGATTTTTACATGTTTCCTAATCGGATTCATTATACGTGATTTTGTTTCGACGGCAATTCGGCTTACAAACTCATCACCGGCATTTGAAATCCCTCCTCCTATTACGACTACTTCCGGACTCAGCGCATGGACGATCGAAGAAAGGCCTGCGCCAAGGTAAAATATCATGTCGTCGATACGGGTTTTACAAAACAAATCGCCGTCTTGCGCCAATTCAAAAATAACTTTTGGTGTAATCTCCAAAATGGAGCGCAACTTAGAATCACGATTCTTTTCTGCCAAGCCTTTTGTTGCCTCTACAAAAGCCCTTC
>JANNSF010000210.1:0-5990 GCA_031402315.1 bacterium
TTTTGATTATCCGACAGAATGCTCTTGAGTAATACGGCTAAATCAACATCTTCTTTTTTTAGCCGGAAATCCAATTCATCGGCCGCACTGTTTTTCAGGAGTTCGACAACCATTTGGTGCATCCTTTGAGCATGACAAAAAATTGTTTCACTGGTTTTAAGCACCTCTCCCGGATTATTGGCATCCGCCTTCAAAAATTCAGCATTCATCATGATAATTTGAAGGGGATTTTTCAAGTCATGCGCGGAAACATTCAGAAGTTCCGATTTGAATTTTGAGGTTTCAATGAGCTTCTGATTAAGCACTTGCAGTTCGTCGGTCCGATCAAGCACGCGATTTTCTAATTCCTCAGCAAGATTACGATAGTTGGTTAACGCTTTTCTTATCGTCTCATTATCCAGTTTTTGAGCCATCCAAAACATAAATCCAAGGATGACAACCTGAATCAAAAAGTAGTACGGTGCGGCTTTTCCAAGGAACGCACTATGCGAGACTGGGCCGCCAATAAACCGTACAATCGGTTCGATCATGATCGTACAGAAAATAATCCAAAGAAGTCCTGCCATTCGCCATTTCCACTCGTGCTCCTCAAAAAGAACAATCGGAAAAAAAACAGCAAGAAACATAAAGCCCCGGATCACCGCGTACACCAGATCGTCGCTGCCCATGCCGGCTCCGATAAAGATCGTGCCCATGGTCAGTGTAAACAACATCATCATCTTGGCGGTTCGGAAAAAGCCGAAGTAATTGGCAGCGAGCGAAAGTCCACCAACTGTATAATTGATAAGAAAACTTGTAGATGAAAAAGTCATCCCTTCCTGATAGATCAGAATCATTGTGCCGGGCAGACTCAAAACGAACGGAATAAAAATGAAAAAATTAGTTAGCAGGATTCTTTTTTGGGCCTCTTCCGACAGGCCCGAATGAATGCCGATATTAAAGGGTTTGTTCCACATTGGTTTGGATAGTCCTCAAAACAGGCCTCTTTATCAACCTACATAAATATGTAGGGCGTTGTCTCGTAGCATGTCTAGCGGTCTATTAACTGTCTTGCGCCATGACAATTCCTTGTTCTGTATTTCAATTTTTGAGATTGATCGAAAAATCTACATATTCTTGAATGATGAGTACGCGTAGGCTGGACGATGATAAGGAAATACTGCGCCTTATAGGCAACGGAAATGAATCCGCTTTTAAGTCACTGTACGAGCGGCACAAGGACAAAATTTACAATGCTGCTCTAAGCTATCTAAAAGACGCCTCCGATGCCGAAGAAATTACTCAAGATGTTTTTTTAGAGGCCTACCATGGCGCCCGTTCTTTTGAACACAAATCGTCGGTTTTAACATGGCTCTATCGTATTGCCATCAATAAGAGTCTGGATCGAATTCGCTTTCGCCAGAGAAAAAAGCGATTTGGGTTCATTCATCGACTTTTTTCAGAGGACTCGAATATGGAAATTTATGAGCCACCCGATTTTGTCCACCCCGGCGTCGTATTGGAAAATAAGGAAAATGCCCGCTTACTTTTTAAGGCTATTGATCAATTGCCGGAGCAGCAGAAAACAGCATTCCTCCTGACCTTTGTCGAGGGTTTGCCGGGAAATGAGGTGGCGGAAATCATGAAAATTTCTCTAAAAGCTGTCGAATCGCTCAAGCAGCGTGCAAAAACCACGCTTCGTAATCTCTTAGAAGAATTCTATCCGGAGCGAAGGAAATAAATTTGATTGTCGTCTAATCAAAAAGGACTAGCCCTATGGATCAAAACAAAGAAAATTGGAAAGAACAAATACTCCGCAGTTTGGAGGGTATTCACAGAGCGGAAGTCAATCCCTTTCTATATGCCAAGATTGTTGATCGACTTAGCGCCCCCGTCCTCATTCGGCGAGTGGCCTTTCCGAAAATTGCTCTGGCCACAGCTGGTTTTGCACTCTTGCTAATCTTAAATGTATGGGTCCTTCGGAGTGGGTCTGAAAAACAAACCTCCGAGGAAACTGTTTTGATAAATCAATATAACTTTGGGCTGTATTAATGAAAAAAGAAAATTTACTCATTGTGTGCATAATAGCCCTGATCCTGCTCAATATCGGGACTCTGGGTTTTTTATGGAACGATGCGAGGCGCCACGGGGGACCGCCGCCACCCGGACCCGATCGGATGATAATTGAAAAACTAAAGCTGAATGATGACCAACAGCGTCAATTTGAAAATATCAAACGGAATCATCGTGACCGTATGGATCAATTGGATGACCAGCATCTGTCCATACTTCGGAATTATTTTGAGTTGACGTCCATGGATTCAATTCATTTATCCAGAAAAGAATCTTTAGAAACTTTGATCGGACAAATTCATCGCGAGCGTGCACGCATTACGTTTAGGCATTTTGAGGACATCAAAAACATTTGTAATGCAGAGCAGAAAATTTATTTTGAAGCCCTGATCCCCGATCTCATTCAGATCATCACTCCACCACCTCGCAAACGAAGAGATTAAGACCGTTCGCGGGTTCGGGGCGGAGCCCCGGCGAGAGGGGGCGCCGAGCCACGCTTTGGCGTGACGAAGGCGAGGGGAGAGACTTCTCCCCTAAAAAATAAACAACATTAATGACTCACTATCCTTCTGTCGCAACCTAAAGGTTGCGCCTACCAATATTACACCTCTACATAAATTTTCGAGCCGGACTTTTTAAATTCCTCAGCTTTTTCTTTCATGCCTATTTCGAGCGCCTTGTCTTCATTCACTTTTAAACTCTCGGCGTAATCGCGAACATCCTGCGTAATTTTCATCGAGCAAAAATGCGGCCCGCACATCGAACAAAAATGCGCAACCTTTGCATTGTCGGACGGCAACGTCTCGTCGTGAAATTCGCGCGCCGTATCCGGATCGAGCGAAAGATTGAATTGATCCTCCCATCGAAATTCAAATCGCGCTTTGGAAAGAGCATTGTCACGAATCTGTGCGCCCGGATGGCCTTTCGCAAGATCGGCCGCGTGGGCCGCAATTTTATAAGTGATCACGCCGTCCTTAACATCGTCACGATCAGGAAGACCGAGATGTTCTTTGGGCGTGACGTAGCAAAGCATCGCACAGCCAAACCAGCCAATCATTGCCGCGCCAATGCCGGATGTAATATGATCATATCCCGGAGCGATGTCGGTCGTAAGTGGACCGAGTGTGTAAAACGGCGCTTCGCCGCAGATCTCAAGTTGCTTGGTCATATTCACTTGCACCATGTGCATCGGGATATGACCGGGACCTTCAATCATCGTTTGCACATTGTGCTTCCACGCAATTTTGGTGAGTTCGCCCAACGTTTCGAGTTCGCCAAACTGCGCTTCATCATTGGCGTCGGCAATCGAGCCCGGACGCAAACCGTCGCCAAGACTAAAACTCACATCGTAGGCTTTCATAATTTCGCAAATATCTTCGAAGTGTGTATAGAGAAAATTTTCCTTGTGATGTGCGAGACACCACTTCGCCAGAATCGAGCCTCCGCGCGAAACAATGCCGGTCACTCGTTTAGCCGTAAGCGGCACATAACGCAGAAGCACACCGGCATGAATCGTAAAGTAATCCACGCCCTGTTCGGCTTGTTCAATCAGCGTATCGCGATAGATTTCCCAGGTTAAATCTTCTGCTTTGCCATTCACTTTTTCCAGCGCCTGATAGATCGGGACGGTGCCAATCGGCACGGGCGAATTCCGCAATATCCATTCGCGCGTCTCATGAATATTTTTTCCGGTCGAAAGATCCATGACGGTATCGGCGCCCCAGCGAATTGCCCAGATCATTTTTTCCACTTCCTCTTCTATACTCGATGCGACCGCGGAATTACCGATATTCGCATTAATCTTCACAAGAAAATTACGCCCGATAATCATGGGCTCGATTTCGGGATGATTGATATTGGCCGGAATAATCGCCCGTCCGCGTGCGATTTCCTCACGAACAAATTCAGCCGTTATAATTTTCGGGATCGCGGCTCCAAAACTCTCGCCGGGATGTTGCGTTGTAAATTCCGCTAATGCTGCTTCACGCCTTTGATTTTCACGAATGGCGATGTACTCCATCTCGGGAGTAATGATTCCTTTTTTAGCATACGCCATTTGCGATACGTTTTCGCCGCTTTTCGCGCGGCGAACTTTGCGAGTCCTTGCAAAGCGGATTCCATCGA
The DNA here is from genome assembly GCA_031402315.1 of bacterium. Taxonomy (GTDB): domain Bacteria; phylum CLD3; class CLD3; order SB21; family SB21; genus JANNSF01. The sequence goes on from JANNSF010000210.1 coordinate 4,177, forward strand.
GTGAAGAATCCTTTTCACGTTGCCGGCCATAGTGCGATGTAATATCCGGCAATTCTTCGGAATCGTTTCGCTCCACAATCCAGGCCGAACGCAAGGGATTTAAGCCCTCGCGAATATTGATCGCGATACCTGCATCCGTGTAAGGTCCGCTCGTGTCGTACACCGTCACATGCGCGTGATGACCATTGGCTTTCTCTCCAAATCCATCGCCGATAATAATGTCGCGCATGGCCACCTTCACGCCGGGCAATTTTCCATCGACGTAAATTTTTTTCGAGGCGGGAAAAGGGTCGCGGGTGATTTTACTTTTCGTGTCGGGTATCTTGGATTGATTGGACATTTATATACTCCTTATGTTTTTAATAATTTCATTTTTCTGTTTCCATCTCGCCATTTTCATTTCTGAAGTAGTCGCGAATTTTTTTCGCTTCCGGTGTAAGCGCTTCTTCCGAGAAGACAAAGATATCCTCCAACCACTGGAGTTTTTGCTTCGGGGGAAGTTTCATGTATTCCTCAATTTGGCCCGGATCCAGTGTGTAGTGAAATCCTGTTTTCATTTCTTCCTGCTTATGCGCTCTCTATCTACCTTCCTTAACGAAAAAAACCGTTTCAATTCATAGAAACGGTTTAAAGTCTATTTTAACTCGTTTCCCTCCGCCGGTATGATCCGGATCAGGTTCAAAGGGTATATTCTCAGTCACTCACGCTTCCATTTCGTTCTCCACAGGAGTCCTTTGGACAGCGCTCGCGACAACCCCTAACGCAAATCATGGTAAAGAACAACAGGTTCAATATATCATTTTCCGACTGAATTCATCAATACTTTTTTGTCCCGGGTGAATCAGGCGGCAATTAAAACATTGTCGAAAGCGGTTTCATTCGCTACATTAATTCGAGATATCGTATCGTCAGTATCGTAAAGAAAGGGTGTCTGCATGAGAATTTTGATACTATTGTTTGTTCTTCTTAGTTATGCCTTTTCACAAAAAACAATCACAGTAACCTCCAAATCGGACGATGGAAAAGGATCGCTGCGCAATGCCATCGCCAAAGCCGATTCCGGAACAATCATCCGATTTAGTTCCGATCTTTATGGCAAAACAATTCACCTCAAATCACCTCTTGTGATTTTGATTCCTAATCTAATAGTTGACGGTGATATTGATGCAGATGGCAACGCAGATATATTGCTTGATGGCGGTAACAAATCGTTTGATGGAATAGTGATAAACGCAGATCAAGTGATGATTTCGAAAATGAAATTAAGTTCATTCTTCAACGCTATCATCAATCTACCGGAAGGCGAAAACCGTGACGGAGTGATTAAAAAGTGTATCATTTTTGAAAATAATGTAGGTATTAACTTACGAGGTACAATCACACAGAATAGCATGTTTAACAATAACGTTGGTATAACCTCATATAATTACTACACAGTTCGACTATATTTTTTTGATGGACAAAAAGTATTTGGGTCAGGCGATAACGGGGTTTTGGAATTTTTTGCAGGGACTAACAATCAGGGAAGATCCTACTTGGGAACACTCACATTGAATGAATTGGCGGGAGGCGGTAAGTTCACTTTTGATTTAAAAACCTCAAAATGGAAAAATTCCGAAATCTATGTATTGGCAAGAGTGAATTGGGGTAATCACACTGAAACGAATGGTTTCATCGGGACCTACACGAGTTTTGGGACCAATCGACTCTATTTTACTTCTGCTGAAGGGTCATATATTACTTTTTTTTCATCTACTGTTTATCTTACTTCACTGTTTTCTAGTAGATCATCTAATGAGAATAGCGGAGATAAA
>JANNSF010000211.1:0-4766 GCA_031402315.1 bacterium
CACCCCATCCATGATTGACTTTGCGTTGTCCTGGCCAAAATTGGTCATACCCAGACCGGCCAAAAGAAACACCAAACAGAATCGCTTGATCATGAAAGAATATCCTTTGTTGTAAAACGATACGTTGCGATGCCCATAAATATTCCGATATGGGCTAAGAGAATGATTGCGGAACTACGAATAACCTCGACCGATAACGGATTATCAAACATGTTTTTCCAGATGATCATGTGCGTGGTGAAAAGAAATGGTTTGATACGATCCAATACAGGAACATCCATAGTTCCGATAATTGTGAAGAGAATGATAATTGCCATGGTCGTAATAATGGGGCCAATGGAATTATCCGAAAAACAAGATAGCATGAGCGACAGGGACGTGACGACCATAAGAGACACGTAAGAAATGCTCAGGGCCGCACCAAAACGCCATAAGACATCATCGGCCGGCAACACGACAAGTCCATCGCTTCTAAGGGCAACAAGATCTCCAGTCCCAAACAGTATCACGCCAACTCCCAAAGCTAATGAACCAAGCCAGATTAGGATCAATCCTGTATAGATCCCACCGGCGGCAAATTTCGCCCAGAGAATTTTCATACGTGAGATCGGCTTGGTCAAGAGAATGCGAATGGTTCCTGAAGCGGCTTCCCCGGACACCAGATCGCCTGTGACAAGGGCAATCAGCAGCGGGATCTGAATGATCAATGTGCTTAAGATGATGAGCGCCACCAGATATCCGTTCAGAATGTTTCCCTCAAAGTAGAATGTTTGTTCTATGGATTGCGTTATAAACTCCAAGTACGCTTTCCCATCCACATACAACGCAAATTCGATGATTGAAATTATGATCGCAATGGCCAGAAAACCAATGTAACTGCGAGGCTTTGTCGCGATCTTCATGACTTCCAGACCGATAACCCGAATCATACCGCCTCCTGCAATAATTTAAGGAAATAATCTTCGAGCTTACGACGCGATTCAATCCCATAGACCTTCAGCGATCCTTGCATTAAAATACGATTGATCTCGGGTATATCCTCATGAGCTGCGTGCAAGACGATTGAAGATGTTTCTATTTTAGCGGACTTGGACCATGGAGATGCCTCCAAAAGATTCATCGCCTTCAATGGATTGTCAACGTTTATAGAAATCACGAGGTCCTCGCTATTAAGCAGCTCTTTGACCGAACCCTCCGCCATCGATTTACCTTTATTTATTATCACCATGCGTGTAGCGATGAGTTCCACCTCGGAGAGAATGTGGGACGAAAGCACAATTGTTTTGCCTTTTTCATTCTTGAGGTAGAGTATTAAGTTACGAATGTCAATGATACCTTGAGGATCAAGACCCGTCGTGGGTTCATCCAGTATGATTAGCTCCGGATCATGAATCAGTGTCTGTGCAATGCCCAGTCTTTGTTTCATGCCATGCGAATAGTTCTTTATTTTATCTCTTTCGCGACCCTTAAGACCCACAAGCTCCAGAACTTCATGCACCTTCTTACGGGTGACCGAAACACCCGACATCGTTGCGAATATCAGTAAGTTACGTTCGGCCGACAAGTGAGGATAAAAATCGGGCTTTTCTACAATACTCCCAATTTTTTCGAGTATGGACTTTCGGTGGTTCAACAGAGACTTTCCAAAAATAGAAATCTCTCCGGCCGTTGGATTGATCAAAGATAACATCATGCGGATGGTGGAACTCTTGCCCGCACCATTAGGCCCCAAAAATCCAAAAACGTCGCCTTTGAAGACAGTAAAACTCAAGTTATCGACGGCTTTGAATGCGCCAAAAACTTTAACGAGACTTTTTATTTCTATGATGGGTAGTGAACTCACTTAGACAACCTATTTAATAATTCCAAACACTGTCAAATCTAATTATACCTGCCAAAAACTTCTTCGAATTTACGGAAGCGATAATCGAAAATTTGTCCAAGTTTGCGGCTTACAAACATATGATCAATCACCCTTCCAAGGACTCCAAAAGATAATTTATAATGTACACGGTCCCTCATTTCCACCCCACCGGGCACTTCGCGTAAAAAATGCTGATGATGCCAAAACCTATAAGGCCCAATCCTTTGTTCGTCTACAAAATAAAAAGGTTCCTGTACATGCGTAATTTCAGTGACCCACGATATGGAAATACCAAGAACGGGGCTCACGCGGTAACTTATGATCTGACCCGGAAACATAGGTAGCTCGCCACCGGACATAATTTCAAAATTCAAGAAGGAGGGCGTAATCAATTTTAAGTTGCCGGGATTCGAGATAAATTCCCAAGCCTCGGCAATGGAACACGGCAAGTTCTGAATTCGATGGATAGTACGGGTACTCATACAAGTCCGATGACCCCCCACATTCGCCCAGTACGGCCTCCGCTTCCACGATGAGAGAAAAATAGATCGGGGTTTGCCATGGTACACAACCCGCTGACTTCAATATTCGTAATGCCCAGATCACGCAATTGATTCTCATTGGCCCGCGATAAATCAAGATGTGGTTTTGGATAGCTACCGCGAATTATGAATTCTTCCGAAAAATCACCGGCCACTTCTCCACTGACTTCGTAGTGATTAACGCCGATGGATGGCCCAATTGCCGCGTAAATATTTTCAGGATTCAAATAAAACCGACTCATGACCTCGGCAATGGTCTTCTTGACGATCTCCTTCTTTGTTCCGCGCCAACCTGCATGAATCGCACCGATGATCTTGCGTGATGACTCATAAAATAAGATTGGTACGCAATCGGCAGCTGAAACCGCTAGATAGATTCCTTGCTTATCACTATAAATCGCATCGGTATTTTCATGGACTCCGCCCGAATTCGCATAGACACATTGATCCTCATGGATCTGCTTACCAAAAACCAAGGCCGAAGGCTCAATCTCCATTGCGGCGAAGAGGCGTCTCTGGTTTTCATCCACATTGGATACGTCATCACCCACGCTCTTTCCCAGATTGAGTGCGTCAAATGGTTTTGGACTTACGCCACCGACGCGTGTTGTAAAAAAGGCACGCACAGGCCGTTGATCAAATATTGAAAATCGTCCAATGGTGATTCCCATGATCGATTGGAAGTGCATGTTAGTTCTTTGAAAGAACTTCAATTTCGGGATGAATCACTACCTGACCCAGTTCCGGCAATTGGATATGAAGTTTGTTTTCGACCTGCGTGAGAACGCTGTGGACCTGGTCCAAAGACCAGACTGAATCGAGATAGCAATTCATCATAAGTTTTTTGTTACCCTCGGTCTGAAGAACGACTATATCATCACAGCGCAATGACGTGTTAACCGAAGAAACGATTTCCCTAACCAAGTCGAGAAGCGCAGCCTCTTTATTTGTGATGTTTTCCGCTCCCACAACACGGTCACGGGAATCCTCTATATGGACTTTGACATACTCAATTTCAGGAATTTGGAATTTCAAACGCCGCTCTATTCTCGTGGAAGCCTCATGCGCAGCCATGAACCCGTTTCTCGTCTCGCATTCCAGATGAAAATCGACAAAAAATTTATCCCCTACTTTTTGAGCGCGGACATTATGGCACGCCAGACTTTCTTCGGTGACAACCATTCGAATTTTGTCAATTATACTCTCATCTTCGGCCTCACGAGGTTCCATATGGATAATTACGTCCGCATTGGGCACGATTTCCGCGATACGAGTCTCAACGATATCCGTCACGAGATGCGCAAGGGAAAAGGGAACCGTTCGTTTGATATCGAGATACATATCGATGAAAACCTTCGAGCCACTTTGTCTTACCCTCAAGTGGCGGTACCCAAGAAGGCCCTCGACATCCGCCATTCCTTTCTTAATTTTTTCTTCGATATCCTGCGGCGTGCGATCGGTCAAGGCTTCAATGGTCCTCTTCAAAAGCGAGATGCTGACGAAAATAACAAAGCCGGCTACTCCAAGCGCCGCAATCGAATCGCCATACATGAACCCGTAAGCGGAAAATATCAATCCAATAATAACGAGAAAAGAACTCCAAATGTCGGTTGAAAAATGCAGTGCGTCCGCTTCCAAGGCCTGGCTGCGATATTGTTTTGCCAAACGAAGTAGTGCACGAGAGCGAACAAAGTCGACGGCCATAGATATTCCCAGAACCAGAAAGCTCAGCGCATTGACTTCGACCAGATGGGGTTCCCCGCTTAATCGGGCAACGGCCTCACGAATGATGAAGAAACAAGTGCCCAGCAAAATGGCCGCCTGAAAGAAGGCTATGATGTTCTCAATTTTTCCATGGCCATACGCATGATCTTCATCGGCCGGCTTGTCCGCGATACGGACGGCAACGTAGGTTAACAGAGAGGCGCCTAAGTCTAAACCTGAATGCGCCGCCTCGGACAAGATGCCGAGGCTTCCTGTCGCCAAACCGGCGGCGAGTTTTATTCCGGTCAAAAAGACGGCGGCAAGAACAGAGACCAGCGCCACTCGCTTTTTTTCGTATTGCATATTTTGAGAGGAGGTCATTCGTTCTTTCTTTCAAGTGTCATATAAACTCCCAACACAAAAAATTCCCTGAACCCCGGTAAATGCTGCATCCATTCAATTTTTCTAGGCTTCCGCCCGTACCTGATTTCGTAGGATGGCCGAACCCAGTAATAATGTACATTTGAAATCCGGAAAACCGAACTACGGATATCGCGGTACAAGCCGGAAATGGTCGTTTTTGATGATACCATTTCATGCGCCAGCCGGATAGCTGGCTCGTTGCCCGCTTCAACCGTCTCCACAAATTTCAAGTA
>JANNSF010000212.1:0-14582 GCA_031402315.1 bacterium
TACAACGTCCGCCAATTGTTCGGGACCGATGCAATTCTTGAGAGCGGTTCCAATCTACTGGAACGAGTATTCGCCATGATTTTCTATTTGTGGCTTGGATTGAACTATTATTTTGTCGGGATTGCCTTGGCCATGCTGATCACGGTGTTTTTTAGACTGTATTTTATTCGCGATATGATGCCTTATTGTTCGTTTAAAGAACTAAAATTGTCATCGATGTGGAGTGTTGTGAAAGATTATTCACCGTTTTACCTGAGGAAGTTTTTCAGAATAGGATTCAAACAAGGAGAACAACTTATTATTCCGTTGCTTCTGCCCATGGAGCAATTGGCTAATTTTAGACTCGCCAGCAAAACTGCCGGTATGCTCAGACAATACATTCAGGCCTTCTCAGACCCTTTAATCATCAAATTATCGCGCACGAGGGACATGTCAGTACGGCAAAAATACGTGAGGACCTACCTTGCGTTTACTCTACCGCCACCGATCATTCTTGCTTTTCTAAGTCCGTGGATCATGTCCCTGATGGGCGGTCCCAAATACGCGGACGCCTGGTTTATACTAGCGATCGTATTTGCCGGATATGTGTTTTCTGCACTGTCCATCCTGCAGATGACCATTATTTCTATATTTGGAAAACCAACAGAATTTCTTATGCGGGATGTTATTGGGGGCCTTGTTGGATTGCTGGCTACATTTTTGTTTATCTTAGCCTTTGGAGAATACGGCGTAGCATGGGGCCAGTTTGCTTCTTATGTAATTCTTTTTGTGGTTGGATACCAAATTGCCAATCGATACGTTAAGGCTGAATCTAATCCCGTTGCAACGGTGAATAAACCATTGGAACAGTGATTTGCGATTGATGGCGAGTCACAGTCAAGGTGTGAAGGTGAATAATTTAGTAATTCTTGACAGTTTGTGAACATTAGTTCTAAATTAAGTTCAATAATAAGGAATCAACACAATTCATGGTAAAAATAGGTTATACAACGGGCGTATTTGACCTTTTTCACGTAGGTCATCTCAATATCCTTAGGAACGCCAAACTTGAGTGCGACTATTTGATCGTAGGTGTCACTACTGATGAACTGGCATTCGAGGCGAAAGGCAAAAAGCCCATCATTCCATTTGATGAAAGAATGGCCATTGTGGAAAGCATTGTCCACGTTGATAGCGTAGTGCCTCAAACAAGCTATGACAAGATTGCAGCTTACAATAATGTGAAGTTCAACATTATGTTTGTTGGCGACGACTGGAAGGGAACGGAAAAGTGGAAGAAACTGGAGGAAGACTTCTCTAAACTGGGTGTTGCGATTCACTATTTTTCATATACGAAACACACATCAAGTACAAAAATTAGATCCATACTCGAGTCGATTGAGTAGAGACGCCACTGAACAAATGAAAGTCGCCGATATTATGTGTAGAGTGTGCTTATGTCAGGAAACTTAAAGCTTACAGGCGAGATTGCCGAAATCGCAAAGAAGGCGTTAAGAGTTGTGTGTCGTATTTTGGATGAGTATAAAATTCCATACGTACTTGAGGGTGGCACGTTGTTGGGAATTGTCCGTGAGGCTCGTTTGCTGCCATGGGATAACGATGTGGATATCACCATCATTGAGACTCAGTTGGAGAGACTGATGAAACTGAAATGGAAATTCCGTGTTGCAGGATATCAGCTCAAACCCGTTATGTCACGAGAAGAAATGCCGCATTTTCCGATAGGTTCGATAAGACTTGTTAAAATAAAAAAAACAAAATTATTTCGGGAGAATCTTGGCATAGTGGATATCTTTGTCAAAAGACGGATTGATGACAAGTATTTTTGGATAGTAGGGAAGACGGGCCATGTGCTTAAGTCGGTTCCTCATCATTTTTATGAAAAACTGGCTCGTTATCATTTTGACGGCTATGACTATTCCGTTCCCGCGGACTTTGAAGATTATCTCACCTGCCGCTATGGAGATTGGCGTACGACCGTAAAGGACTATGATTTTAAGAAGGACGACCAATCGATTGCCCGCTAGCCCTCTATTGACCGCAAGTACTCACTTGCAACGCTTACAAAATCGGATTTCAATAATGAAGGGTTCGTTGTCTTGCCAGGGACCAGAATGAGTTCACTCCTGCAGAAATCCATGCGCATCTTGCTCGGTCGGGGGAGCGTCGGAATTTTAATGATTTTGTCCACGGTCTACTTCGCGTACGAACTCTCCAAATCAATATTTGCATTAATTGCGCTTTATGAAACGGCCGTCAGTTTGTCACGGGTTTTGATTGACTTGGGCCTGCACTTCCGTGTGCTGCGAGAGGCGCCACCATTGCTGTATTCCGGGAAACGTGATGAGGCTATTCGAAAAATCATACTTCCGTCATGTTTCTTAAGACTTTTAGCCTCGATTTTGACGGTGGTTCTTTTTGTCGGATCAACATGGTTGGTTAAGCCATGGTTGACCGTTCAATTTCCAGAGTTGGATATTGAATTTATTATCGGCATGACCGCGATTCATATGATGCTAACGATGATCGAGGCCATCACCACTTCCGTGTTTTCCGTCATGCAAAAATTTGGTATCGACGCTTTTCTAGATTCCGGGTCCGCTCTTCTTGAGAGTGTTCTTGCCTTGCTTTTATATGTTCAATTTGGCGTCGAATACTATTTTGTTGGTATTACTCTTGGTATTGGGATCATGGTCGCGGTGCGATTTTTTGTTCTTTGGGATATTCTGTCGGATATTCCCCAAATGGAATTCTCATGGAGTGAGGCCCGGGTTACCTTGAAAGCCCATTTTCCTTTCTATTTAAGGCGATTCTTTCGCGTGGGATTTACGCAGGCGGAACAACTTCTAATACCATTTTTATTATCACTCAATCAACTGGCCAGTTTTAAAGTCGCAAAAAAATTATCCGGGTTTTTGAGAAATTATGTCCAGGCCTTTGCAGACCCACTTTTAATAAAGCTATCGAAATCACGGGATTTGAAAGACCGAAAGAAATACATCCGAACTTTTCTTTTATTTACCGTCCCTCTTCCGGTCGGTTTGACCTCATTGAGTCCATGGATCATGAAATATTTAGGCGGCCCCAAATATGAAGACGCATGGCTAATGCTTGCTGTGATCTATGTATCGTACATTTTTTATTCCCTGTCTTCCCTCCAATTTGTGGTTGTTTCGGTTTTTGGAAAACCCACAGAGACTTTATATCGTGATATGATCGGGGGAATCGTAGGTCTCGTGGGCACGTTAGTTTGTATTCTGCTTTTTGCGGAATATGGCATTGCGTGGGGACAATTGATTTCCTATGTTGTAATGTATATTATAGGTTGGCGTATTGCCCAAAGACATCTTGAGGCCTCCATACATCCAAAACCAGTATCCTAAAGAGGATTTATGAAATTACTGAATCTTGCTAATAGTATTACGATAGCACGCATTTTTGTTTTGTACATGGTTGTCGTATTGATTTACACGCAAAAGCCGGCTTGGCTTTTTGTCGCAGTGCTTCTGGCCATCCTGATTATCGTCATGGACGCCCTCGATGGGTACGTTGCTCGAAAACGCAATGAAGTAACACAATTTGGCGGTGTTTTGGACATAACCGGTGATCGAATTGTCGAAAATGTATTTTGGATTGTTTTTGCGGATCTTGATGTGATACCCATGTGGATTCCAATAATTGTCATGTCAAGGGGGTTCATGACCGATGCCATTCGCAGTCAGGCACTCACGGAAGGCAAAACGGCTTTTGGTGAAAACACCATGATGACAAGCGCCCTTGGAAAATTCCTGGTGTCGGGTCGATTTATGAGGGCTTTTTACGGAATCATCAAGGCGGTCACCTTTCCATATTTGATTCTAGTAATGATGGCGCAGGAACAACATTTGCGGGAATTTCAACTTCAAGACTATTTGTGGATAGCCTCTTTTACTGCCCATATAGGATTCATATTGGCTGTCATAACAACTTGCACGAGCCTGCTTCGAGGAATTCCCGTCCTGATGGAGGGTAAGCGACTTTTCATAAAAGATGCGCCGTCTAAATGATTGGAGCTCTATTCGATATTGACGGTACGATTACGACACGTTCGACGGAGCGTATTTTTCTAAAGTGGTTGATCAAAAAGGGACATCTTTCATATTTCAAAGTGATGGTTGCCTTTATTCGATTTCTTTTGAGTGGAAAATTTAGGAGTTACTCCGATTTCAAAACCAATAAAATGTTTTATAAAAGTTTTTCCGTATCTTTTTTAGAGGAATTGGGGCGCCAATGTTTTCACGAAGAGATTAAGAGTACTATTCGTTCCTCAATGCGAGTTGAAATTCAGAAATGTAAGTCGGAAAACCTGAGAACAATATTCTTAAGCGGTTCTATCGAGTCTCTTGTCAAGCCTATGGTTGAGTATTTTGAAGCAGACGGCTATATCTGCTCGCGGATGGCTGTTGATCACGGCAAATACACCGGACATCTTGAAGGGCTCCATCCCTACGGGATTCGCAAAAAAAAATTGGCTGAAAAATTCGCGCAAGAATCTAGTGTAAACTTAATCCAAATGGCGTGTTATGCCAACGAGTGGCAGGACAGACACTTGATGGAAGTCTGTGGAAGGCCCGTGGCTGTTGCTCCCGATGCTTTACTGCGCAAAATCGCAATAGAGAAAAGGTGGGAGATTATCGAAGCATGAAAAAAGTAACATTGCGATCCTCGGCATGGTTCGGAGATTTTGAAAATACTTTTGAATTGCCGGATCAAATGCAAGTGGACTTCTTTTCTCCACGCGACGGGGTAAAACTTTCTGACGCATCCATCAAAGAAAAAATTGATCATCCTTTTGGTATGTCGTTAGCGGAGATGACTAGTGGAAGAAAGAAAGTAGTATTTGTCGTGGATGATCTCGGGAGACCTACGCCCGCGCACGATCTCATTCCATCTTGCCTAAAGACGCTCTTTGAGAATGGCATTGTTAAAGAGAATATTGAATTTGTTTTGGCTGTCGGGTCACATCGTCGGATGAATGATGATGACATGCGCAAGAAACTTGGAAAAGATGTTTTCGATCAATTTAAAGTATCATGTCACGACGCCTTTCATGGGCCAATGCATCATCTTGGCGCTCTAGACAATGGAATGCCTTGTATTGTCAATCAAACGGTCGCTAATGCAGATTTGATCATTGGGATGGGGTGTATCATTCCGCACCCATGTCATGGTTTTGGCGGCGGTGCAAAGCTTATGTGTCCAGGCATCGCCGGTATGGAAACCATAGCTTTTATGCATGGATTTATTCCTAAACGAGGTCGCGCTAATCTTGCCCCACGCGAAGTTTGGGACATGCGCTTAGCCTCCGACGCGTTTACGGCTAAACTGCCTCCTATTTTTTTAATCAATGTAATTGTAAATTCGAAACGAGAGATATGCGACCTATTTGCAGGAGATTATATCAGAGTTTTTGATGAGGGAAGTAAAAAGGCGCACGACGTATACAAAACAGAAATTGACCGGGAAAAGGCTAAAACGTACGATGTGGTTTTGACGAATATGTACCCTCTTGATTCTGATCCGGTACAATCGGGGAAGAGCCCTTGGATTGAAAGCGCTTTCACAAAAGCTATTTCGATTCAGATTAATCAAAGTGCCGATGGCGTGGATTACCATGGATGGAAATTACTACGAAAGAATTCGCTATTTAATTTAATTGTTCTATCGATCGGCGAAGGCCTCACATTTCGGATTGTCCCTCAATGGATAAAGAGAATTGTTCGTAATAATTTCTTTTCATCTTTGAACGTTACCATACTTAAGTACATCTTACTACGTTCTACGGCCGATTTTGATTCGTTTAAGAAGAAATATTCGGTAGATACTGCACGACCTAACGAAAGCCTTCCAGAGCCTAAGATAGATCAGAAGCCATGGATTGTGTCCTCGAACTATGCCTCTGATCAATTTAAGAGCAAGTACCCTAAAGGCGCGTTGATTCGAGAGTGGCAAACCGCAGTTGACGTGATATCGCGCGAATTTCCGAACGCAAAAGTAGCGGTCATTCCGAATGCTCCAATGCAGATTCCAGCTTTCAAGGAAGAATCATGATTGCAATTATAGATAGCCAAAATCTATACTCAAAAAAGAAGATATTTGACCTTACCATTACAGAACGCCTGCTTCGGCAATTATTTGTCTGCGGCATTCGTCGGGCTATTGTCCTCTCTGCGGATTCTAAGGATGCGTACTTAAAGACCGGTTTTGAAAAACATTTTGATATAGATGTTACCTTTGAGAAGGCCATTCACGTTGAACCGGATGTCGATACGCTTCTTCTGGACGGCGATGGCATTTATGATGACCGTGTATTATCAGCACTCTTGGCGGCTTCGGGATCGCTATCTTTTGTTGACAAGACGAACAAAAATGCTCCCCGTGCGATTAAGTTAAAAATTAGTAAGCCAACGAGTCTTCTTGAAATGACCACTGGACCTATAGAAGAAAAAGATATTAACACGATTGATACTTACATTCGGTTTCTCAGGAAATCCTATGCACCGATTTTATTGAGGGTTAATCAAGCGACGAATCTGCGGCATTTAGAAAATGACTTGTATGATAAAACTTTCAAAAGTGGCCTAGAGTGGATTGCGATTTACGGCTATAAAATTCCGGTGCGTGGATTGACACGCTTTTTCGCGAAGACAACGATCACACCCAATCAAATCACAACGTTTGCAATTGCCTGTCGATTTGCTGCTATTCCCGTAATTGCATCCTCGTGGATGCCACTGGGTTTTGCCCTTGCGGTCATATTTATTGTACTGGATTCTCTTGACGGGAAACTAGCGAGGCTTACATTTCGTCTCAGTGATGCGGCGGACTGGATTGATCATTCGACAAGCATGCCGGCACGTATTGCATGGTATCTTGCAATGGCCTGGCATTTTTCCGACGGAGATCTCTTTGCCGCTATCGCGACATGGGGGTTGGCGGGCGCAGCGCTTCAAGTATTTGACGAAATAAACTGGCTTCTGATTAAGAGAAAATTTCACAAGTCCCTTTTTGATTTTAGCCCTTTGGATTCGAGTGTTCATTTGTTTACGGCGCGAAAAAATGATATGTTTTTCATGCTTTTGGCCAGCGGATTGGGCTTTGAGGAAGGTGCTTATAAGGTTGTTTCTATTTGGATGGCGGCAACCGTTACCTGGCGTACACTTCGAACGCTCTGGATATTTATACTTAAGAAAAAGCCGGAATAAGTCTCAAAAGTATGATTACAAACGCCCTCATTATTTCTACGAATCCAGAGGACTTCACAAATCAATACGGAGGGGAAACTCTGATCAATCGTTGTTTGATTGCACTTTCGAAGTCCGGTTTCAAGATGGTGCACCTGCTTTGCAGCCCCGGAGAAAAATCGAATATTTTGGAGTCGCTATCTAAAGTCAATCCGACGCGGTTGCAGCTGAACTATGAGGTAAATGAATTTCATAATTTGAGAGAATCGATTTTATTGGCTTGTGCTCGATGGGGTCAGAATTTTTTGATATGTGAATCACGGATATTGCTTCATCCAACTCTATTGACGCAGTTGACAGGTATTACGGAAGCGGCCCACATCACTTATAAAGGTGTCCTGTCACAGGGCGGGCTAATTACATATGAAGAATATTTTAAGGCAAAGTTCAAGGTGATATTTTCAGACAAACGGAGATTCCGGGCTCTGGAAGGCGGCGCTATTTCGACCGATATTGTAATTGTGAATGCCGGCTTCATATCGAAATGTGATTTTTCGAATTTCGATGAATTCATGCGGCTTTGTACATCGCAATTAAGAGTGCTACCCGTAACCGAAGCATGGTGGGCGAGAGTGCATCCAGGAGCCCTCGCCTCAGATTTTAAGGACTTGTTTTGGAAAATTGCGTTCAAGGAGATCAGTGGAGAGTTCTCTAAAGCGGTCAATTCAAAATTATCGCGGCCCCTGTCGTTTTGGTTGGCGGATTTAGGCGTAGCCCCTAATACAATCAGTAATTTGTCCGTCGTTCTTTTCCTTGTCTCGTCGGCGTTATTACTTATTCCCGAATATTGGGCCATTGTGAGTTTTGCCATGATTTGGCAGTTTACGGCCGGTATACTTGATCGTTGCGACGGAGAAATTGCACGCATTCGTAATTATGAAACGGAAGCGGGCGGACAATTTGACATGGTTGTGGACGATTTGCGTTTTGCTCTTCCAATGATTGCCTTGGCCATAGCCTGTTACTGGGAAGGGGGAGGCCATTGGATTTACCTTGTAGTACTCGGGATTACGCTCGTCGTTAGCTTATCCATTACTTTGATCGAACAAAAAGCGATGCGCAAGTTGGGCTATGTCAGCCGGCAAAAGCTGAATGTTGATTACATAAAGCTAAAGGGTGAGATTCGAGGGATTTCAAGGGTACTAAAAGATATGCAACCGATTTTCAAAGGCGACATCCGAACCTTTTACATATTTTGTTTATCTTTTCTTGGAGAAAAACCGATTTTATTTTGGGTTTTAGTTTTTTATCATGCATTTGTTAGCGGTTTGGCCCTTTTTGGGACGATAACCTTTCCCAAACTGCTGAAAAAAAGTCATTCAAATAGTGAGGGTACATGAAGAAGGCATTTATTCTGACATTGGTTCTTTCCTTGTTGTCGGTTGGCTCAATTTTCGATGACGCGTATACCGAATCAAACTCCGATGCGATCTTAATCGAGAATTTTAACTCTTCCGTAATCGGGGAATTTCCGAAAAATTGGGGCTGGCTCGATGGCATAAAGGTAAAGAAAATCGGTGAGGCTCCTGCGGGGTCCGTGCCCTACGTGATAATGGAAGAAAATGGAAACAAATACTTGCACGCCGACGATCAGGGTCAGGCGATTACTATCGTTGCGGAAAAAAAGTGGAACGTCAAGAAGTATCCTTGTCTTACATGGCGTTGGAGGGTAAGTCAATTTCCGACGGGCGCCAATGAGTATGAGAAAGGCAAGACGGATAATGCGGCTTCTCTCTACGTTACGTTTTACGTGAGTTTTATTGGTGTTCCCCGGAGCATAAAGTATATATGGAGCAATACGTTGCCGGCTTGTGAAACCTTCAAAAAGGAAGGCACCGGCAAAGCGACCAATACGGTTATTGAAACCGGTACCGGACGTACCGGAGTTTGGATTAAAGAATCGATTAATATCTATGAGCACTATAAGACTATCTTTGGTGAATACCCTCCGGATGAAATTGCCGGTATTGCTATACGAACGGATGCCGATGGGACGAGTTCACGGGCGATTGCCGACTATGATGATATTTTAGCGGTATCGGAATGTGACAGTAAGTGCAATTGATTGAGTAGCGGAGTAGTGTGTTAATTCGTAGTGATCGAAAATGTTCCCCGACCAAGCAGATTTTGGAGCGATAGATAAAATTCATACGAAGGCTGGATTTTATATTTTCCAACTTTGTAGCGTGCAATGACGTTCTTTTCTTCAATTTCGACAGCCAAAAACAATTCACACAAATTCAGTTCCACCGAACGATTTTTCTCAAGTAATTCCTTCAGGGCATCCATTTTTCCATTTTTCATCTGATCCGGATTAATATGAATCGTAAGTTTTGAAGCGTGCCGACGATAGATTTCCTGAATTGGAATAATGGACTCACAAATAATCGTGAGCGCATCATTACGGATGGAGGCTTTTCCAGTCATTAGGATCACATTGTCCTTTCGGAGGAGGGGAGCATTATCGCGCATCACACTCGCAAAAATGACACTTTCGATCGTTCCGCCAAAACTTTCGATTTTGACGAACGCCATAGGGTTTCCTTTTTTGTCAAAAATTTGACGAATTTCTAATATCATTCCGCCAACTCGTATTGCGTCCCCATCTTTAAATGAGTATTCGCCACCAATACGGTGATTCCCAAACGATTCGATTTCCAATCGATACCGGTCAAGCGGATGGCCTGAAACGTAAAAGCCCAGCAAATCTTTTTCCTTCTGGAGCCGCTCGCCATGAGCCCAGGGTGGCACTTCTGCAAGGGGAGGCATGGAGAATTCCGATGCGGCGAGCGTATTGCCAAAAATATCTACCTGATCTGAATTGGCCTGTTCTTGACGCTTTGCTCCAAATTGGTGGGCTTTTTCAATGGTGTTGAAAAGTTGAGCGCGATGGCCCTGCAAAGAGTCGCATGCGCCGGATTGAATAAGGCTTTCCAGAACTTTCTTATTGACGAGGCGCAAATCGAGTTTTTCACACAGATTAAAAATCGTTTTGAATTTTCCGGACGACTGCCGGGTATTCACAATGGATTCGATCGCGCTCATGCCAACATTTTTGACGGCGCCAAGGCCAAAACGAATGGTATTATTCTGCACTGAAAATTCGGCGATACTTTCATTCACGTCCGGAGGGAGTACGTCAATTCCCATATCGCGGCAGGAATTGATCAACGTCGCGATACGATCGATATTGGCCATTTCGCTTGAGAGAACAGCGGCCATGAATTCAGGAGGATAATTTGCTTTTAGATACGCCGTCTGGTAAGCGACAATAGAATAGGCGGCAGAATGTGATTTGTTGAATGCGTAATTCGAAAAGGGGACGAGCAAGTCGAAAATTTTTTCTGCAAGCGCCTGCGTGTAGCCTTGTTTTACGCAACCTTCAATCCAGTCGGGTCGCGTTTTGGCTAGTTCTTCCGGCATCTTTTTTGACATGATACGACGCACATTGTCCGCTTTTCCCATTGTATAGCCTGCCAGCAATTGGGCAACCTGCATGACCTGTTCCTGATAAACGATAACCCCGTACGTGGGTTTGAGGATCGGTTCGAGATTGACATGAAAACAATCAACGGGCTCTTTTCCATGCTTTCGGTTAATATACGTTGGTATGAACTCCATTGGGCCCGGACGATAGAGGGCATTCATGGCAATTAAGTCTTCAATGGAAGTGGGCTTAAGTTGCTTCATGTAATTCGTCATGCCTTGCGATTCAAATTGAAAAATTCCAACGGTCTCGCCCTGTGCAAAAAGTTCATACGTTTTCGCATCATCGAGCGGAATGGCGCGAAGGTCAATATCAACCCCGTGATTGGTTTTGATAAGTTGCTTCGCATCATCTAAAATTGAAAGCGTCGTGAGACCAAGAAAATCCATTTTGAGAATGCCGATCTTCTCGACATAGTCTTTATCGAATTGAGTAGAGATTTCGTCTTTACCCGACTTGTAAACCGGTATAAGTTCGCGAAGGGGTTTTGGCGTAATGACCACTCCGGCCGCATGGATACCGGGCTGGCGAACAAGGCCTTCAAAAACTTGGGAGTACTCAAGGAGCTGGCGCATTTTTTCGTCCACGCTTTCTTCCAGCGCCTGAAGTTCAGGAACTTCCTTGATGGCCTCGGGAAGTGTTACGCTCACACGTTTGGGAACGAGTTTGGCAATTCGATCGGCATCCGTGAGCGGTATATTGAGTGCGCGCGCGACATCGCGTAAGACCGAACGTGCCGCCATAGTGCCAAAGGTGATAATTTGTGCGACGTTATCTTTGCCGTATTTATTGATCACATACTCAATAACTTTCCCACGATTGCGATCGTCAAAGTCAATGTCGATATCCGGCATAGAAATTCGTTCGGGATTTAAGAATCGTTCGAACAGTAGTTGATACTTCAAAGGATCGACATCGGTAATCCCTGTCGCATAGGAAACAAGACTTCCTGCGGCCGAACCGCGTCCCGGACCAACGGACACACCCATTTCGCGTGCGGCCGAAATGAGATCCTGTACAACTAAGAAGTACCCCGGAAAGCCCATTTGTGCGATCATGGCCAATTCATAATTCAATCGTGCTTCCATCTCCGGAGTGATTTGATCACCCATTTTATTCCGAAGGCCTGCTTCGGCAAGCTGGCGGAGATAATCATTTTCAGAAAGGCCTTCCGGCAGCGCGAAGACGGGCAATTGGGATTTTCCAAATTCCATTTTGAAATCGCACGACTCTGCAATGGCCAATGTATTTTCAATAGCGGCAGGAATATCTTTGAACAGTTCTTTCATTTCCGTCGGAGTCTTGAAATAAAAAGAATCGCCCGGATATTTCGGGCGCGTCACATCGGTGACCGTTTTTCCGGTTTGTATACAAAGCAAAACGTCGAGCGCTTTGGCATGATCTGGCTTGACGTAGTGAATATCGTTGGTTGCAACGATAGGAATATTCAATTCTGCTGCTATTTTCAAAAGCCCTGCATTTATTTTTTCTTCAATGGCGAGCCCATGCCGTTGAATTTCGATATAGAAATTGCCGGGAAAAATCTCGAGATACTCGATCGCCAGCTTTTTCGCCTCGTCGTATTGATCGTGAAGAAGGCGTTGCGGAATCTCGCCCTTCAAGCACGAGGATGTTGCGATTAAGCCCGCAGAATGACGGCGCAACAATTCCTTATCAATACGCGGCTTGTAAAAGAATCCTTCGAGATAGCTGTCCGTCGTCAGAGCCATCAGGTTTTGATAGCCGAGCTGATTTTTTGCAAAGAGAACGAGATGATAGATAAGTTTACTTTTTTCAAAACGACTGGGCGCGAGATAAGCCTCCATTCCGACGATGGATTTTATTTTGGAGTTCTTAGCCGCCATCGAAAATTGTGCCGCGCCAAAAAGATTGCCATAGTCGGTAAGCCCAATCGCCGGCATGTGCAACTCTTTGGCATGACCAATTAGATCGTCAATACGACAACAGCTATCCAGGATGCTGTATTCGGAATGGTTGTGGAGATGAACGAAGTCGGACATGGAATTTATTTTAAGAATCTTGAATTCAGGAATCTATGTGCAATTGTGAAATAACAAGTTGTGAAAGTGTTTGGCACTAGCAGGTCACTGGTGATTTAGTAAAACCATCGTTTCAATATGCTCCGTTGCGGGAAACATATCGAGAGGCACAACTTCGGTTGCCATGTATCCGCTTTTCTTCCAGCGTCTGAGTTCGTCCGGAATAATGTCGGCTTCACAAAAAATGTGAAGTACCCTTGCGACGTTATTGTCTGCCAGCGCCTCAATTACACCGGTTGCCGTGCCCTGACGCGGTGGATCAAGCAGGACAATCGTATTTTCAGGAAGGGGAGACAACTTTTCGATCGCTTTCTCATTAATATCCGTTTTTGTGAAGCGCGCCGAAGATTTTATGCGTTTGGCATTGCTTATTGCTGAGGAGAAGGACGCATTCGCAATTTCAAGAGCTAGGGTCTTGGCTACTAAGGGCGCGAAGCTAAGCGCAAAAAGCCCGTATCCACAGTAGAGATCCAGGAAAAACTCATTACTCTTTGGCTTGAGGAGATTTTTTGCAGAATCCACCATCGCGTCGATCATCGAAGAGTTTGTTTGAGAAAAGGCTTCCGGCAGATACAATAACTTTTC
Source organism: bacterium (assembly GCA_031402315.1). GTDB lineage: Bacteria > CLD3 > CLD3 > SB21 > SB21 > JANNSF01. The sequence continues at coordinate 13,416 of JANNSF010000212.1, forward strand.
TTTTCCGGCAAACTCGGTGATTTCTTTTTCTCCAAAAATGCGATTCATCCGCAGCGTCTCGAGATAATATTTGGAATGTTCATTCTCTGCGACGAATATGGAAACGACGGACGGGAATTCGCGGGTAATCAATTTTGACAGGCGCGTCACGTGAGGTCGCTCGTATCCTGTAAAACGGCGCAAATTCAGAATCAGAGCCTGCGTCTCGTAGTTTCCTTTTAGAATCGTATAGTTCAAAAATTCGCTGAGTCCTGCGCCTTCGCGGGATGAAAAAAACTTGAACAGACGATCGTAAATTTTAGCGTGAAGCTCCGGTTCAATCGCACAAGCCATGACGTTGAGTGGCTTGATGGGGCCGTCTTCTTCCTGCTCAGTGAGGCCGAGCATAAAATCTCCGTTCCATAAAAAAGCACGACGTTTTGAATTGGTGCGGTAATTGCGCCCGCGCGGACTTGTGATGAGTGGATGGACTTTTCCGTCGAGATTATTTTCTGCCCAGAATTTTTGAAAGGCCTCGTTTTTGATCTGAGATTCGACATCGTAGGCCAAATTAATAGCAGGGCAAAGCGTGCACATTTTGCCATGATAGGTCTGGCAATTTTTACCTGGCTGAGTTATGAGCTTAGTCTTATTCCGGCTAATGCCGACGTGAAATATTTCTTTGAATGTTTGCATGGGGAAAGATAAAAAATTGAAGGACAAAATCGAGGGGGAAAATTTACCGCTCCGCAAAAGCATTGAAGGGATGAAACGGATTAGAACCGGTATTGTCATTGATAAGCAACCTATCGGACACTGAGCGGGCCGAAGCGACCAAATGCGGAGAAAAAAATTAAGGAATCGAGTTTGAAACGAAGCGTACGTTATTTTCTTCGAACTAAAAAGATTCCTCCAGAATGACACGCATAATTGTCATTCTGTAGAATCCTTTTTAAAATATGGAAAAAGCCTTAATGAAAACTTACAAACCACTCAGGCGACGCTTTGAGTCAATTACTCCCACTCGATAGTGGCGGGCGGTTTTGAACTAATGTCGTAGGTCACGCGATTGATGCCACGAACTTCATTGATGATTCGATTCGAAATTCTGCCAAGGAGGTCGTAAGGAAGATGCGCCCAATCGGCGGTCATTCCATCCTGACTGGTGACGGCGCGAATGGCAACGGC
>JANNSF010000213.1:0-1529 GCA_031402315.1 bacterium
CCAATTTCGGCAAAGCACAAGTAGGAGCTCGTTACAATTTTGGGGTTGTGAAAATTGCCAATAGCAACGCTGCAAGATCAGTAATCGGAGACGCCAAAAATTCATGCGCGCAGGTATTCATTGCTTTCGCACTTAACGCTAAATAAAGAAAAGGCTTCACATAGATTTATGGTAGGGTTTGGTGAAGTTGGATTAAAGTTATCCTGGAAACGGGGTAACTTTTCTTTTTAGAGCTGGTCTTCCTTTTCTTCAGAGTGTCACCCTTAACGCAGTTAAGCTGTTATATTATACAACTTCAATTTATTGTATAACGTTTTTCTATCAATATCGAGAAGCTCAGAAGCTTTGGACTTATTATAGTTTACTTTCTCAAGCACATCAATAATAGCTTGCCGTTCTGCCGTCCAGGCAATGGATTTTAACAGGCCAACACTCTCGTGAACCATATCACCCTCATGACTTATTCCATTCGTCTGAACAATTTCCTGTGGCAAACTATCCACTTGTACCACATCACCACTGGTAAGCAATACCGCTCTTCTGATTACGTTGTTCAATTCACGCAGATTGCCATGCCAGTAATAATGAGAAAGGTAATTCTTTACCTCCGGAGAAAATGACTTCACTTCCTTACTTAACGACTGGTTGGCCTTTTGCAAAAAGTATTCAGCGAAAAACAAAATATCTTCCTTGCGTTCGCGCAGTGGCGCTAGTTGAATTTTAAATTCGTTCAAACGATGATAAAGATCTTCCCTTAGTTTCCCCTCCTTCACAGCCTTCATCAGATTTTCATTCGTGGCAGCAATGATGCGAACATCAATGGATGTATCACGGGTAGCACCTATTCGTTTTATTTTTCTTTCCTGAATCACACGCAGCAATTTAATCTGATTCTCGTATGATAAATTTCCAATTTCATCCAGAAAGATGGTGCCGCCATCGGCTATTTCAAAACTACCTTGCTTATCCGCAATGGCACCTGTAAAAGAACCTTTCATATGACCGAATAGCTCACTTCCTGCAAGTTCCTTTGGCAAGGCTCCGCAATCAATGGCCATAAAAGGATATCCAGCACGCTTGCTAAACTTATGAATGGATTGGGCTACAAATTCTTTTCCGGTTCCTGTTTCTCCATTGATAACAACAGACATATCAGAAGGTGCAATCAACTCGATATGCCGCTGCACCATTTGCGATAGCGCGCTGATGCCAACAATAAAACTGGCGGTGGAAGAAGTATCGATCTTTGGTTTTTTAATTTCGCCTGCAACAGGCGAGCCATTGCTACGCATATCCCGTTTCAACTGGTTCTTTGAAATGGTTTCACGAACTGTTACGAGCAACTCATCCGGATACAAGGGCTTCGTTACATAATCACTTGCTCCATAACGAAACGTTTCCACTGCCGTTTTCACATCCGAGTAGCCGGTGATAATCACAACGGCAACGGCCGGATCTAAAATCTTAATTTTTTGCAATAATTCAACACCTGTTACATCGGGTAATCGATAGTCGCATAGAATCAAATC
>JANNSF010000214.1:0-11216 GCA_031402315.1 bacterium
GGAGGATTTAGGGAAGAACTGTTTCCTCTTGACACCGTTTATCGCTTTTCGACGATTTATGATCTGAGTCGAGCGCCGGCCAATGAAAATGACAACCGCACAAAGAATCGATATACTTTGGAACTCACGTCAAGTTCGAGAAGCTCAACTGTACAGCTTGGCATAAACGTTCTCGAAGGCAGTGAATCCGTGAAAGTCAACGGAAAATCTCTTGAAAAGGATATTGGCTATACGATCGACTACTACTCAGGAACGCTTGAACTTTTGGATCCCATTACAAAATTGGAAAGCGCGGATGTGCGAATCGAGTATGAGCAGGCTCAACTTTTTCAAGTGGACAAGAAGTCCATTTTTGGCGCGCGGGCAGAATATAGCCTGGCCGATTATGGTTTCGGCCAAAATTCATTCATTGGTACGACGGTTCTGTTGCATAATCAATCCACGATCAACAAACGGGTCCAACTCACCGAGGAGCCTTTCAATAACCTCGTCTGGGATTTTAACTCAAATTTTGAATTTGATCTGGATTTTTTGACGAAATGGACAAACTTCCTTCCCCTTGTAAATACAACCACGCCTTCAAAACTCAATCTTCGCGGTGAATATGCAAAACTCTTCCCGACGCCAAATACAAGCAATGGTCTGATCGTTGAAAATGAACACGGCGTGGCCTACGTGGATGATTTTGAAGCCGTGAAGAGAACTTATCCACTTGGTAGTAATCGCAAGACTTGGGTCCTGGCGTCTCGGCCAACCGATAAAAAAGCCACCGACCGCTCACAATTAGTGTGGTACAACTACAGTAATGAATCGCGCAGCAATATTTCGCAAATTAAGCAAGCTCTAACCGACAAAGTCACAACTTTGAAGTTTGCTTTTAAACCTAATCGTAGTGGAAATAGTAACTCGGCGGAATCATGGGGCGGAATAATGCGCGGATTTTCTGTAGCGGGCGCTAAAGAACTCTCCGAAAGTAGATTCATAGAATTTTGGGTACGAAATCCACACAACAAAAACATTACTCTAAACATTGACGTTGGTCAAATCTCCGAAGACCAGAATGGCAACGCTATTTTTGAGCGTGAAGTAAAGTCCGGATTACAGGTAGGAATAAAAGACGACGAGGATATTGGACTTGATAACTATGATGATAAAACGGAAGACTCACTCCTTGTCGCTCTTGGAGTTCCAATATCATCTTACGATAACCTTACCATACGTCAGAAAATCGTCATTGATAGCTTGCAAGCAATCTATCCATGGGGACGTATTGCAAAAGACGGGAATGATCCTTTTGGCGACAATTGGAACTCAGGACAACTAAACCCACAGTCGAATAATCCTGAAATATCAAAACTCTTGCGCGAAGGGTCTATAGAGAAAGTTAAGATAAATGGGTTAGAGGACAACTCAACCGGAAGCATTACCGATGGTGCAAAAATTGGGGACACCGAAGATCTGGATGGAGACGGAGTTCTTGGTACAACCAATGCGTACGCCCGGTACTCAATTTCGCTCGATACAAATAGTTTAGATAAGCAATTCATTGTGGGACGCGGACAAGAAAACAAAAATGAATCCGGCTTTGTTCCTTGGCTGCTCTATCGCATTCCTGTTCAGAGCCCTGACACTGTTATAAACGCCAAAGGGATCGCTGAAGTTTTACAAAGAATATTGAATGCCCGTTTATGGGTAAATACGGACGAAGTATCCGACAGTATTATACAGGTTGACTTCGCAGAAATACAGTTTGTAACCAGCGAATGGACATTTCCACCACAATACGCCGATGGAGTTATCTTACCTCCAAATGGCAAACAGCCAATTCTTGACAATTCGAAAAGAATTGTTGAAATCACCTCGGTGAGCACGGATGAAAGCAATTTGTACAAACGGCCGCCCGGCGTCAAAATTGAAAAGCCCATCGATCAAACAGGCACCGGAGCCGCTAAGGAACTGAAGGAACAATCACTTGCCATTCGACTGAGCGACCTGCCGGCAAAATCAACGGCCCTCATTGTTAAAAATTTTGCGGCCGGAGATTTTCGTAACTATAGCCGCCTGAAAATGTTTGTTCATGGTGATGAATCATCAAATTCATCGATTGTCCTCCCTGATGAAATTCAGAGTAGCAGCCCCATCCATTTTTTTATGCGATTTGGGCGGGATAAGGATAATTACTACGAGGTCGAAAAATCGCTTTATCGCGGTTGGGCCGATAAGAACTCAATGGATATCGATCTCAAAGAAGTGACGTCAAGAAAGTTTGACAGTTCGGTTAAGCCGGATTCACTTAATATAAGAAACTATGTTCTAGACTCGCTTTCAACTCTGCGAATTAAAGGCACGCCTTCGCTGGCTTCCATTAACAATATTTACCTAGGGATTATCAATAATAGTGTGCTAAAAACTTACTCCGGTGACGTGTGGTTTGATGAATTGCGCGTGACCGGGGCAAATGATGCAACTGGAACGGCTGCAAAAGCATTCGCGTCGCTGAATTTTGCCGACCTTTTATCACTAAATACCTCCGTTGAATACCGCTCATCAGAGTTTAGAACGGTCGAGCAACGATTTAATGCCAACTCCAGTAATACAAAATCCTTTACCCTTAATGGGCAATTCAATCTTCATAAATTCTATCTCGAACGCTGGGGAATTGCACTACCGGCTACGTTTGGACATACTCAATCCTATTCTTCGCCAAAATTTCTGACCAATGAGGACGTACTCGTCAAAACCGCCAAAAATCAAAACGATTTAAATCTTGTTCAGCTTCAGATACAATTAAGAGATGTGTTAGATTCATTGGAAGCCATACGCCGTTTTGATCCCTTTGACACAACAAATATCAAGAGATTCGTCCGTGATAGTACGCGAATTGACAGTCTTTCGTCGATTGCACTGTATTTTGATGATAGGTTGAATTCGAAAAGCACTAATAACAGTTTTTCGCTCAGATTTTCAAAAACAAGAAACGAGAAAAATTTTTGGCTTACACGCTATACGCTCGATAATATCTCATCGACCTATGAATATTCACGTTCTTACCAGAAAAATCCTACGTTTGCACTGGACATTGGCCGACGATGGAGCAGTACCAATAGCTACAACTTGCCAATAAACAAAAAAATCCTTCATCCATTGGCATGGTTTCCGTTTTCGGATGCACCGTTTTTAGGATCGATTTTCAAGAACATAAAAGAAACAGAATTTAACTACCTGTTTATCAATAACGTCTCGACGAGTTTTTCAATAACCGCTACCGGCACGGAGCGCACGGAGCGGGATGTAGTCGGGCGACCCCTTCAAAAACCCAAATTAACAACACTAAGCGGTTCAAGAGATTACAATTTGTCAATTAGCCCTTTACAATCGTTAACCTCAACGCTAGGGGTTAATTTTTCCACGAATTATAAAGGACTGTCAGGAGGGGAAATTCTAAGTGGTGTTGCAAAAGGCCTCAACCCTTTTGATGGCTTCAATGATTTCCAATTCAAATCAGCCGCGGATACGATTCGAGGAAAAATAAAAAGAGACTCCATCCTTTTATTCAATCGCGATGTATCGACAGCAAATAGTTTTACAGTTGGATACTCTCCCACAAGTGTTACGTTTTTGACGCATTCAATTAGTTATTCATCCCGCACTCAATCAACGCGAGATCAATCGCCTCAGACGATTTACAATCAATCTGCGAATATCTCCAGAAATGTCAAAATAGATGGTGGTTTTAGTCTCAAAAACTTTGTGACGTCCACCAAAGAGATTTTTGGCGGACAAAGATCGTCAAACGCAAAATCTTCCCGCCAGGACGATACAAAAAACCGGCGTGACAAACTTAAGAGCCAAAATGAGGAATCTGAATCACCAAATGAGCCGGTTGTCCAAACAAAAAACGATAGCTCGCTTGTGAAAAATGTTTTACTCAGACTGGCCAAAAAAACAGGTTCGACATTCGAGACACTTCTCGGACAAATTAATGAAACGCGATTCAATATCAATTTTGATAATAGTATCCAGCTCAATGGATTAAGTCAGCCTATCGATGGATATGCCCGGTGGCTCGGATATACGACGACAAGAAAAAGTGGTTTTGTGGATAACCTATTCAGTTTTGACTTAGACCCGATTCGACAATTCGATCGTGCCAATATCGATACATCAAGCACACAACTGTTTAAATCACAGTCTTCGAAGACGATAAACTATAGCATAAATTACGGCATAAATATTTTGGGTGTAGCGAATCTTGATTTTTCGTACGATCACTCCGAAAACCGGGTAAGGTCTCAACAGGATAGAGAGGCGAGGACAATTCAAAAACCGATTGAATTTCCGTGGTTAAAAAACAAAGTACTTCCGATTTTTTTTGATGTTCAAATTCGTGGATCAAACATGATTCGTTGGCCGATTATCAATTTACTGGCTGAGAGCGCCAATTCTGTGGATTTGAGCCTTGGTTACAAATCTAGAGAAACTCAAAATATATCCGAATACACAAACGAATTGGCAAAGGTTGGAATCCGGTATTACAATAAAGACGAGAACGGCCGCAAACTTGAAATCACACAAATTAATACAACGAAATCACTTCCCATTATTACATCGTCTATTCAGTGGAAGGCTAATATCTCACAACGCTCAAGTTTTACAAACACCGATGGGCAAACGATTGGCGCATCGTCACGTCAGACAACTAATTCTAAAAATATCACAACGGACTTGACGTATACCAAGAGAGGTGGCTTCAGAATTCCTATTTGGTTTTTAGCGAAAAAACAGCTCGATAACGAGGTTCGAATCAGCACAGCTTTCTCCTACCGCACCACAATTGCTGAAACACAAAGAAAAATATCAGGTGCTTTTGGGGTAAAAGAAGTTTCTGAAAAAACAAAGAGTTGGTCGGTAGAACCAAAAATTGACTATAATTTCACAAAATGGGTGGTTGGGGGTACTTTTGCGCGATATGAGTTTACAAAAACAAGAAACGCGGGAAAAATAACAAAATTCTTATTCGGATTAAACGTGAATATTACAATTGGAACTTAGGGAATAGTTGTTAATAACTAAAACAAGAAATAAACAAAGAAGGACATACCAACGTAAAAACGGATTTATTAACAAATAATTAAGCATAAAAAGCAGATAACTGTATAATAATTAATAGTCAAAAATAATTACTAACAATTCAACAATAGAACTACTACTACTACTACTATATAATTTATTAACATAAGATTAAGATATTAAAGAATGAAACTCTGCATAACTATTTTTCTGTCGCTTTTTCTTTCCTGTGTATCAACAAATAATAGAGATAATCAAATTAAGATCATAGGATTTGCAAACGAGAAAAACCTCGATAGCCTTTATAGTTACATAAACCAATCTACACTGATAAATCAGAAACTGTCCATATACAAACTAGGTCAAATTCAGGACAGCAACTCTCTCGCAATTCTAATACCGCTACTTAAAAATAATGAGCTGCGGAGTTCAGTAATTTTCTCTATAGGGCAAATCGGATTCGCTAATCAATCTGTTTCCCTCAAAAACAGGATTGAGTCTGAATTAAGTTCGGAATTCTTACAAACAAAAAACACCTACGAAACAGTTCAATTGCTTAGAGTTATTGGAAAAAACGGATCTCAATTTGAATGTATTAACACAGGACTGGTTCATCAAAACGACTCTGTGATTTTTGAATCCGCGCTGGCGTACGCAAAATACGCACAAAGAGGATTGTTTAATGATCGATCGGATTCTCTTTTGTACAGCTGGTTAATTTCGCAGTCTGATCGTGTTCGTTGGGCTGTCTCTCACGCTATAATGCGGAGGCACACAAGAAAAGACGCCGAGACTATACTATATCATCTCTACGACGGGAATTCGACCGTCCGAATGGAGCTCGTTCGGGCACTGGGACTTATTAACTATGATACAAAGGACACAATTAAGAAAATCGTGATAAATCAATTAGCTCAGACTCTTTTCCATGACACCGATTGGAGGGTCCGGGTAAACGCGGCAACAAGCCTTGGTAGTTTTAAGTTTAAACTTGACGATCTAAAGAAAATCTACTTTCTATCTGCGTTTGGTCCGGCTCGCGATACAAATACTCATGTTAGAATTTCTATCATTCGATCCATACCAAAAAGCTATTCCGATGACGCTGTTGGCGAATCGGATTTGATAAATGGATTGCTCTCGTTCTACGATTTTGCGGTAAATCAGGAGAAAGCCGAAATAGCAATCGCGATGGCTAAAATGCGCGGCGAGGGAATTCTTAACAACCCGAAGTTCATCAAATTGTGCGAGCAAACACTTGCGGATTCTAGCCAATACTTAAGAGCACGAATTCCGGAGGCACTTGGTGAAACAAAATCAGAAAAAGCAATACCCCTTTTGAGGAAATATTTCCAAGATCAGTTTTTGTTAACTAAAAACAATGTTTTGGATGCGCTCTCTAAAATTGGAGGGACAAAAGCCGAAATGTTCAGCCGGGAGGCTCTTGACACCAAAAATCCGACTATTTTTTCTCTCGCGGCAGCAAATCTAACATCATTCAAAGATGTTGACGCTGACGAAGTGTCTGAATTAATAATAAACGCCTATAGGAAAATAGACCCGGCAATTTGGGATGCGGAGTCATTAACCGGATTGTTCGATGCAATTGGGCAATTGAAATCCAAAAAATCTTCTGAATTCCTGAAACAATTCCTTAAAGACTCCGATCCGTTCATTGCAAAATCAGCCGCTCGAAATATTGAAAAACTGAGTGGTGAAAAATTTCCGTCCAACGGGTTCGTCAAAAGAGACACGATCGATGAAATATTTTTAACAAGACTATTTGAAAAAAAGCCAATGGCCACTATTGAAACTTCCAAAGGTAAGATCGAGTTAGAATTCTATATGGACGAGGCCCCATTGACGGTAATGAATTTCATAAAACTATCCGAGAAGAAGTATTTTAATGAAAGCGCCTTTCATCGTGTTGTTCCAAATTTTGTAATTCAGGGAGGAGACCCACTTGGAACCGGGTGGGGTGGTCCGGGCTATTCCATTCGATCAGAATTTAGCGACCTAAATTATGAGCGCGGAACGGTCGGTATGGCAAGCTCCGGAAAGGACACCGAAGGTAGCCAGTGGTTCATTACCCATGCGTCACAACCTCACCTGGATGGTCGCTACTCAATTTTTGCAAGGGTCAGAAGGGGAATGGACGTTGTAGACCAAATTCAAATTGGCGACCAAATCAAAGAAATCCGAATTTTTTGGCCGAATTAGATTTTGTCGACAAAATCCTGACAGATTTTGTTGTAGATAAAAAATCCATGAGAATTCAGTCGGATAGTATTTTCGTCAACATCCAAATATTTTTCATATTTTGAAATCACTTCCGAAAAAGCATCAAAAAAAAGTACTCCAAATAAAGCCTGAAAAACAGAGACGTTGATCCCCTTCTTCTGCCTGAAATTTAATAAAAAATATTCAATAGTCTTTCTAGACCTATCCAACTCTTCCGATTCTTCAATGGGAAGTGTGTTTTTGTTTAGCGATTCGCAATAAAGATCTAGGTTAGAAGCATTCCACCAACGGACTTCTCCAAAAAAAGAGTGCGCCGAGGGACCTAGTCCCAAATAGTTATGGCCATTCCAATAATTTGAATTGTGTTTTGATTCAAAACCCAACTTAGAAAAATTGGAAATTTCGTAATGGTTATACCCGTTCGACTTTAGAAAATCAACCGCCATTAAGAACATGTCCAGCTCGAGCCCCTCATCCGCTGGCGAGATTTTGCCGCGCTGCACCATCTTAAAAAGATGCGTTTTGGGTTCAATAGTGAGGTTATAAAGAGATAAATGTTGAGGCTCCAATGAAATGGCGCGATCCAGATTATCCCCCCAGTTCTTCAGAGTCTGTCCCGGAATACCATAAATTAAGTCTATATTAAAATTTGAAAAACCGGCCTTCTTAGCCCTTACGATGGAGTCGATGGCAATTTGAGAAGAATGATTACGTGATAAAAAAATCAATTCCTTATCGTTGAAAGACTGAATACCAATCGACAGGCGGTTAACACCTATACGAAGCAGGTTGTGTAATTTTTCCTCATTCAGATCGACCGGATTGGCCTCAATGGTAAACTCAGTCAGATTGGTTGTTTTGAAGTTATTCCGAATATTGTCGGTAAGAGAAGCGAATAAATTACTAGAAAGAATAGAAGGTGTTCCGCCTCCGAAATACAACGTGCCAACAGAATTATCGTGATAGCGCTGTGACAAAATCTCCGCTTCGGTATTTATGGCCCTAACGAGCTCGTCCGCTCTCTTTCTTGACGTTGAAACAAAAAAATCACAATAAATGCAAATTCGACTGCAAAACGGTATGTGAATATAAAGGCCTAGATTTTGCATTATTTCAAATTTAAGGTTTACCTTGGAATGGCATTATATATCCATTAGCGAAAAAAAACAAATTTACAGGGTAATGTCTTGACTTTAGAAAACTTGTCTGTTAGATTTACACTCATTTAAATGCAACAACATTCTGACCAAATCGGTTCATACGCATCTGCAATTTTTGAAAAAAAGGGGAGTAATATTACTTCTCGTATTTCATTTACCATAAATCAAGGAGGAATTATGAAAAAGCAATTAGGTAACATCCTAATGTTAGCGCTCGTCGGCTTTTTGGCGTTTTCTTTGACCAGCACGGATGCTATGGCTCAAAAGAAAAAGAAAAAGAAAAAAGACGGACCACCGGAATGGACGTACAAACCCGGTTTGTATGAGGACGTCATCGTTGCAGCCGGTGTCGGCGAAGGCATGAGCGAAATGAAGGCCAAATCTCAAGCGGAACAAAACGGACGCAAAAAAATTGCGGAAGCGCTTTCCAGTGAAGTAAAGAGCTTGACGACTAATTTTATGGAAGAAGCGGGTACGACGACCGAACAAGGCAGCGAGACCAATGCTCAGAATTATTTTTCAGAAGTTACCCAGAGCATGACGAATCAAACTTTGAATGGCGTGCAAATTGAAGAATATTGGCCACCGCTAGGGGAAAAGAACGGCAGCAAAATCAAATTTTATGCGAAAATGGTTTTGAAGAAATCCGCCGTGATTGACGCGTACAAGAAACAAATCCAAGAGGATGTTGCCCAGAAGAAAATTAAAGTGGTTAAGAATTCCGCGGACGATGCTCTAAAGTCATTGGACAAAGCAATCGGTAAGTGGGAGAAAACCGCGGACAACGGTTCCTCCGTTGAGAGTGAAGGCAGCGAAGAATAGTCATCAAGATTTAGTTATGTAACCGTAGCCCCTCGGAAATATATGAGGAGCTACGGTTTATTTTTTATTAATGGAGGCTGTATGAAGATTCTAATATCGGTAATGTTTATTTTATTCGTAGTAAGTTGTGGAGGAAGCAAAGAGACGGCCGGAACTAAAACCCCAAAATGGATTACCAAGCCCGGTCTTTATGAGGACGTTATTGTTGCCGCCGGATTGGGAGAAGGTTTGACGGAACAAAAAGCAAAGTCTCAGGCCGAATTGGATGGCCGAAAAAAAATCGCACAAACACTGCAATCACAGGTCAAGAGTCTGACGACCAATTTTATGGAGGAAGCCGGCACGACAACCGAACAAGGCAGTGAAACAGCCGCGCAAGAGTACTTCTCTGAAATTACTCAATCCATGACCGATGTCACATTGAGTGGTGCCACGCTTGAAGAGTATTGGCCGCCCATGGGTGAGAAGACCGGCAATAAAATGAAAATTTATGCGAAAATGGTATTAAAGAAGTCCGCTCTTATTGATCAATTTAAGAAACAAGTACAAGCAGATATAGCACAAAAGAAAATCAAGAACGTAAAAGCCAGCGCGGACGCCGCACTGAAGGCATTGGACAATGCTGTTGGCAAATGGGAAAAAACTGCCGACAAAGAAGACTAAGCGGATTAATAATCAGGGAAGCTTCGGCTTCCCTGATTTATTATGACCAGGAAAGAAAATGAAACCAATAAAAAACTTCTTTAATAAAATTGCATTCGGTGCAATCCTTGCCGTCACACTCCATGCGCAAACAAAAGATGCGCCAAAATGGATAAATGAACTCCCTATGTCACCGGGCTCGATTTATGGTGTAGGCCTTGTAAATCGTTATTACGAAAAAAAGGCCGGTGAAGACGCGGCCGATAGCGCGGCCCGATCCGAGTTAGCACAGACTTTAAAACTTAATATTAAAACAATCACCCAAAGTTGGTCAGGAACGATCGGCGGAACAGGGTTTGTTCAGGAATTGGAAAAAACGATTGATGACGATGTATTCCAATCCGTTAAAAACGCTAAAATTTTGGAACGCTGGGTAAGCCCTGAAGCTCTTACCTACTCGCTTGCGGAAATGTCTTTATCCGGTGCTACGGCTTCCATTCAAAAGAAAGTGGTTGAGGCGGCAAAAAAATCAGCGGACAAGGGTGATTTAAAAAAAATTGAGAAATTAGAAACCTCACTTAAAGGCCTAAGCGATCCAAAATCCTATATCAGAAACGAAAGACCGGTTTGGATAGCCATTTTACCGGAAGAGGAAGACGCTATTTTTGGAGTCGGAATTGCCGAAAAATTCTATTTTTATGTCAATGGCCGTGAAGCGGCAAAAGATAAGGCTCGCGCGGAATTGGCAGCGACTGTAAAAACACAGGTAAATGCGGCGATGACCGATTGGTTTGAGACCAATGAAGGCTCGTCTTCCGGCGGCTCATCAACATCCTTCACGGAATCTATGTCCGATCAAGTTTCCGAGGCCACCCTGAGTGGCTCTCAAATAGTAGAGACATGGTATGACAAGAGTGCCAAATGGCACTATGCACTTGCGCGCATGTCACTTAGCAAAGTGATTTCCCAGATTCAAGACAAGGCAAAAGAAAAAGTCAAAGACCCCACTAAACTTAAGGGATTGTCCGATAAACTGGCATCCCTTATCAATCGTGATTTCCTAAAAACAAAAAGTGGAATTCCGGCCTGGATAACGAAAATGCCGCAAATCAAGGGTTCGGTGTTTGCAGTCGGAATTGACAATGGAAAATATTTTTCGGAGACACAAGGAATTGAAAAAGCCAAAGCCGACGCGCGAACAAAACTGGCAAAAACGGTTTCTGTAAATGTTGAGAATGTAACAAAGAGCTGGCTTGAAGTGTCCGAAAAATCCGGTGATCT
>JANNSF010000215.1:0-4040 GCA_031402315.1 bacterium
CTTGCTGGGATGATTACGTTCGTATTTTGAACTTAAATTCTTATACCATCACGGATTCAATCAAAGTTGGCTCCTATCCAGAAGATATTCTGGTTCATCACACGATTGCCTATATCGCCAATTCCGGATTTGGAGCGGATAACCGCCTCACAGCGATCAATACGGTCAATCATGCGGTCTCGCATCTTCGCGTTGGCTACGGCCCATCTAAGATTGCGCTTCATCACGAAGAAGAACGACTCTATATCGCCTGCACGGGTAATGAATATTCTACACCTAAAGTTCATGGAGGTGTCTACATAGTCGATGAATCCACCTTCACACTTGTAGATTCGCTTGTGCGCATACCGAATCATGCCTCGTTCGACACACTCTTCGTAAGCAAGATAGCCCTTCACGACAGCAGTGCTTATATAATTAATGGGTATTCCGGCCCGATTCAGGTTTTGAATCTGTCCAGTAAAACGGTGACCGATACCATACCCGGCAATTATTATAATGTTGAAGTCAATTATCAGGATGAATCCGACAAGAACATTTACGCCACAACACCGTCCACAAACGGGAAGTTCAAAGTTTTTGACCGCACGCTGGCCATGATTCACGAATTCACGACCGGTGATTTTCCAAACTCCATCGTTTTCAGACACCCATAGCGTTGGGCTCAGAAACGTTGACAGTATTGAAAGTTTAGACTATATTTTCAAATCGATTATTGGCATATATATTAAGTATATAAATAATAACTTAGAGGATTTCATCATGACGAAAGAAAAACTTTTAAAATTACTCCCGATGGTTGTCGCAATTTTACTCATTTCGACCTATAGGATTTTGCCTCATCCGTGGAATTTCGCCCCCGTTTGTGCCATGGCTATTTTTGGCGGCATGTATCTGAATCGTACATTGGCGATTCTCCTGCCTATAGCCTCTATGGCGGTCGCCGATTTGTTTCTTGGCATGCATTGGCTGGTAACCCCGGTCATTTATGGCTCCATTGCCTTGAGCGCCGTGATCGGTATGTGGGTCGGAAATGATATTTCAAACAAAGTGAAATTCGGCGGTAAAGTAGTTTCCGGCACGCTCGCCTCTTCGGTTCTTTTCTTTGTGCTGACCAATCTCGCCACATGGGTAACCCTCGACATCTACTCCAAAGACATGGCCGGCCTGATCGCGTGTTTTGTAATGGCGATTCCATTTTTTAATAACGCGCTTCTGGGTGATATGTTTTTCATAGCCACGTTCGTCCTCGTGTACGAGGGTATAAAATATTTATCAGGACAGATTTTGGCGCCCAAAGCGGTTGTCAAATAGAAATTTTTCCTATTTCACAAGCCCAGCCGTTGCAGGTTGGGCTTTTTTGTTGGATTGTTTATGAAAATTTATACTAAAACCGGTGACGATGGAACGACCGGGCTTTTTGGAGGAGAACGGGTTTTCAAGGACGCCCTTCGAATCGAGGCCTATGGGACAGTCGACGAACTGAATTCGGTGCTCGGAATCGTCCGGAATCACAATGACGATGAAAAGCTTTCGACCATTCTTAACGCCATTCAAAATTCCTTATTTGAAGTTGGCGCCGATCTGGCTACTCCCATGTCGATCAAAAACGACTACATAAAGCGATTGCAGGTTTCCGAGGTTGAACAGATCGAACAGTGGATCGATGAATTGGACGACAAGCTCCCTGAACTCACAAACTTCATTTTGCCGGGAGGTTCTCCCTCATCGGCCTATCTTCATCTTGCCCGGAATGTCTGCCGTCGCGCCGAGCGTTGCACCATAAGCCTTTCCAAGGAGGAGCCTATCGGCAAAGTGGTAATTCAATACCTCAATCGCCTTTCCGATCTTTTATTTGTCCTCGCGCGTTATGCCAATTTTGTTGCGGGAATTCCCGACACACCTTGGATTAGAAAATAGTGGGAACCATCCGGAGCCAAACGGCATACAAGAGAAAATTACACTATTTTCCTGTTAGATAATTCATGGTCACCAAGTGCGTCTGTTTCGATTTGGAATTTTCAGAAATTCTACCGATAGCCATTCAATACGGATGCACGACGATTGAAGCCCTGCAAAACTGCATGGAATTTGGAAAAAAATGTGAACGGTGTCATCCCTACATTCAGAAAATGCTCGAAACGCATGAAACGGAGTTTGAGGTTATTCCCTTGTGAAGACCTTGTTCTACGAGATTCCGAAAAGTTCAAGAATCTTGACGGAGGATAGAGCAAATAAGTACGCGAGAAGAGTAAAACTAATTTGCTGAAGAATAGGCATTCGCCAACTCCCGGTTTCTTTGCGCACCACGGCGAGGGTTGATGTGCACTGCATAGCGAACATAAAAAAAAGTAGCAGAGCGATGACCGATGCCAGTCCAAAGGAAGGCTTACCGTCGGAATTCTTAGCCTCCTGCATGGCCTGCAAAAGAGGTTTAGGGTCGTCGGTCGCATCCGCAATCTGATACGTCAAAGAAATCGAACTAACGAAGACTTCTCTTGCCGCGAACGCTGAAATTAATCCGACTCCAATTCTCCAATCCCAGCCCAACGGTTGAAGTGCCGGTTCAATATAGCGGGCCATCGAACTTGCATAGGATCCATTAATACGCAGTGACGCCTCCTGCACGCTCCGCTCTTCGGCGGACATAGAGGACGAATCAGGAATCTCGGGTTTGTAATTAGGAAAATAGGTCAAAGCCCAGATAACCGCCGCGCATACGAAAATAGTAAGACCTGCATTTTGTATGTAGGAGTACGATTTATGAAAGGAGCTCCGTAAGATGTGTCGCAAAACGGGACGTCTATACGCCGGAAGCTCGAGCATAAAATTCGATTCGTTCTTCTTTTGACGGCGGAATTTATTAACAAGACCGGCAATGAGGATCCCGTTAAATAAACTAATCATGTATATCCCCGACAACAATAAGCCGGCGAGCCATGGTTTGTCCGGTGGAACCAGAAAAGCAATCAGAAGTGCATAGACCGGAAGTCTTGCGCTGCAAGTCATCAGAGGCAATATGAAAATAGTGAGAAGTCTCTCTCGCCGATCCGGAATTGACCGCGCGGCCATCGTCGCGGGTATCGCGCAGGCAAAACCCGACAACATCGGAACAAAAGACCGTCCATTGAGGCCGAGCTTACTCAGAGGCAAGTCGATAAGCATCGCACCCCGCGCCAAATAGCCCGAGTCTTCGAGGAATCCCATGACAATGAACAAGATAGCAATCTGCGGAAAAAATACAAAAACAGCGCCCGCGCCCTGAATAACTCCATGTGAAAGGAAATGTCCAAACCAACTGGTATCCGGTACGACCGATACGGTCACGCTTTCGAGCCACTCAAATCCGTCCGAGAGCATATCCATCAATGGCTGCGCGACCCAAAAAACCGAGGCAAATAAAACGCTCATGATAACCGCGAAGAAGAATAGGCCCAAAATGGGATTTAGAAAGTACCGATCTAACTTTAAAGACGTCTTGTCCGCTTCCGGTTTTCGTGTGTTAAATATTTTTTGATTTATTTTGTCAAGGTTGGGTTTCGAAGTGACAACCGCTTCTTCAATTTTGGAAATCGCATCGTACTGATCTAAAATTGCTTGCTCAGTAGTGGGCAAAGGCTTGGTTATCAATTTTACCGGCTCCTCCAGCGCCTTTCTAATTTCTTGTACGAGTAGATCGGATCCCTTTCCATCGCGCGGGTTGACAATCACGACGGGGCAATGAATAAGATCGGAGAGTTTTTTAGCGTCGATTCGCAATCTCTTTTTCTCCAGGAGATCACTCATCGTGAGAACGACCACCGTTTTAAATCCACATTGTAGGACCTGATTGGCCAAATAAAGGTGTCTCGCAATCTGACTCGAATCCACCGTAACGAGGACAATCTCGGGGCGGGAATGCTCATCGTGATCAAAGAGGACATTGTAGGTGACTTTTTCATCGGGAGACATAGAATGAAAACTGTGAATTCCGGGAGAGTCTATGACGGATGCCTTGAGTGAAAAGTCCGTCGATAACTCCCCGATGCTGTATTCCACCG
>JANNSF010000216.1:0-3961 GCA_031402315.1 bacterium
AAGTGCAAGGTGATTCGCCGCAAGGGCGTGGTTCGCGTTATTTGCGAAAACAAGAAGCATAAACAACGTCAAGGTTAATATAACTTTAGGAGTACTGCATTGGCTCGTATAGCAGGCGTAGAATTACCGAAAGATAAACGCGCGTTTATTGCGCTCACGTATATTTTCGGCATCGGTCGCACAACGGCAAAAAGAATCTTGGCGAAGGCCGGCGTTGATGAGATGAAGAAAACAAAAGATCTTACCAACGATGAAGAGAACAAGATTCGTAACATCATAAACGATGAGATAAAAGTAGAGGGCGCGCTCCGAAGCGAATTTTCGCTTAATATCAAACGCCTGATGGACATTGGTTCCTACCGGGGACTGCGTCATCGTCGTGGGTTGCCGACTCGGGGACAAAGAACGCGTACTAATTCGCGTACCCGTAAAGGCAAGCGTAAGACCATCGGCGGTCTCAAGAAAGTTGAAGCGAAGAAGTAATTTTAAAGTTTTGATATAAGGAGAATACTTGGCTACCAAAACGACGCCTCAGGCGGCAAGCACTACCGCTGCCACAACGCGGAAAAAGAAAAAAGTCATCGAATCTACCGGTGTCGCGGTTATTCGCGCAACGTTTAACAACACGATTGTTACGCTTACCAATGTACAGGGCGAAGTCATTTCATGGTGCACGTCCGGAAAAATGGGATTTCGTGGTTCCAAGAAGAGCACGCCTTTTGCTGCCCAGGTTGCCGCGGAAACGGCTGCAAAAATCGCGATTGATCTTGGATTGCGTCGCGTTGAAGTGCGCGTAAAGGGACCCGGTGCAGGACGCGAGTCCGCTATTCGTGCTCTTCAGGCTGCAGGCTTGGAGATTTCCGCGATACGCGATTTGACACCCATTCCTCACAATGGTTGCCGTCCTCCGAAAAAACGAAGAGTATAATTTTTTTAAGTATAGGAGATTTTGAATGGCCCGTTACACCGACGCCGTTTGCAAATTGTGCCGCCGTGAAGGCGAAAAGCTATTCCTAAAAGGCTCCAAGTGCCTGACGGAAAAGTGCCCGATTGAAAAACGCAATTATCCTCCCGGACAGCATGGCGATAAGCGATCCAAGCCATCCGGTTACAGCACGCAGCTGCGAGAAAAACAAAAAGTTCGCCGTATCTATGGCATTCTGGAACGTCAGTTTCGCCTCTATTTTCACCGCGCGGAAGCGAAAAAAGGCGTCACCGGTGTAGTTCTTTTGCAATTGCTCGAAAGCCGTCTTGACAATCTGCTTTACCGTTTTGGTTTTGCCGCGTCACGTTCGCAGGCACGTCAGTTGGTCTTGCATCGTCATATTGAAGTAAACGGTGAACTCGTTACCATCCCATCCTTTCAAGTTAAGCCGGGTGATGAAGTGTCGGTGCGTGAAAAAAGCAAGAAATTGGCCCTCGTGCATAGCTCGCTTAAGCGTACGAAAGAGTCTTCGCTAAATTGGCTGGACGTCAACAAAGCGGAATTGAAAGGTAAGTATATTACAATGCCGGAGAGAGAACAAATACCGGTGGACGTCAAAGAACAATTGATCGTCGAGTTGTATTCCAAATAATTAAAAATTTTATAGATCTAATCTCTATAACGAAGGAGATACTGTGCAAAATTGGGCAGGACTTCAGATGCCAGAGCGCATCGAAATGGATGAGTCAACGTATTCATCGACATATGCCAAATTTATTATTCAACCATTGGAGCGCGGTTTCGGCATTACCATAGGTAATTCGCTGCGGCGTGTGCTCTTGTCATCGCTTCCCGGCGCGGCCATAACGGCAATCCGCATCGACGGCGTTCTCCATGAGATGTCAACAGTACAGGGCGTCACCGAAGACGTGTCCGAAATGGTTTTGAATATGAAAAATATTCGATTCAAACTTCATAATAAGAAACCGGACAAAGTGATTATTCGTGTAAAAGGCGCCGGTGCGTTTACGGCCGCGGATATTCAAAAGGCCTCCAACGGTATTGATTTTGAAGTTTTGAATCCGGAACAGCACATCGCGACGACGAATAAAGAAACAAATTTTGAGATTGAACTTCGCATTGGACGTGGTAAAGGCTGGGTCAAAGCCGATGAAAACAAATTCCCGGATATGCCCATCGGAACCGTCCCAATTGACTCGATCTTCAATCCGGTTAAGAACGTTCGCTTCACCATAGACAGTACGCGTGTCGGTCAACATACGGATTACGAGAAGTTGACTCTGGAAGTCACAACGGACGGAAGTATTACGCCGGACGACGCGATGACCATTGCTGCACGCCTGATGCGCGATCATATACAGCTTTTCATCAATTTTGAAATGGAGGATGAATCGCAAGAAGGTGAAGTGGAAGATACCGAATCGGCTCGCATTCGCCAAATGCTCAAGATGAGCGTGGATGAACTTGAATTATCGGTACGATCGCATAATTGCTTGCGTGCTGCAGGCATCAAGACGATTGGTGATCTCGTGAGTAAGAACGAAGGCGAAATGTTGAAGTACCGTAATTTCGGACGTAAGTCTCTTACCGAACTTAACAAAATACTTGAAGAGCGTAATATGAGTTTTGGTATGGATATCAGCAAATTTCAAAATGGCGAAGAATAATTAAGGAATTGGATAGATAGATCATGAGACACGGAAAAAAACAAGTAAAGCTGAGCAATACGGCGAGCCACAATCAGGCCCTTATTAAAAATTTGTGCAATGAATTGTTTCGCCACAAACGTATTGTGACAACGATCTCCAAAGCAAAAGCGGCACGCATGACCGCCGAGCGTTTGATTACGTTTGCAAAGCAAGGGGATCTGGCCGCACGACGCATTCTCTTAAGCCGTCTTGGCAAATATCGTTTTATCACTCATAGCACGCCGACCACGGACGAAAAACTCCTCAAACGCACGGTCATTCATGAACTGATGGATGAAATTGCGCCAAAAATGAAGTTGATGGACGATGCGCGCAAAGCAAAAAACGCGAATTATACGGGCGGAGGGTACACCCGAATTATGAAGCTTGGCAAGCGGAAAGGCGATGCGAGCGAACTGGCAATTTTGGAGCTGGTAGGTTATGAAAACGTCCAAATTGACCGTCAAAATGCCGCTTTAGATGCCAAAGAAACAAAAGCCAAACGTTCGAAATCCATTTCCGAGCGTATCAAGGCGAAAAAAGATGAAATTAAAAAAGAATCAAAGTAAGCCGACATTTTATTAAGGTAAATCATGGCGAAGGCAACAGTAAAATCAGAGAAAAAAGATAAAGATGTTAAGAAGAAGCCCGTTGCGGCGAAGGCTGTAAAGTCCGCGAAGGCAAAGCCTGTTGCAAAGGCCATCACTAAGCCGGCGACCAAATCAAAGGCCAAAAGCGAAAAACCAGTTGATTCTGCTCAGACCACAGAAAAAGCAGAATTGCTGGCTAAAATTCAATGCTTTAACCATGGCAAAAAGACTATTTGTGCCAATTTGATTCTCGGAACGCATAAATGCACCGCCAAAGAATTTGCACACGGGCGTATGGCGACTGTCCGCATTGGCAAGAAACGGCGCTGTGAGTTTTACGAAGAAACCACGTATAATGGATAGCTTGAACAGTCCGGTAAATTATAAAGGCAATCTCAAACGAGATTGCCTTTTTTGTTTGGTATTGAGGAGATTTTGCATTTTCCTCCTATCCTACAATGCCTTATCCATTGCACAGATCAAGGCAATTTGGGTCGTACGCGATGTGCTTAGGTCGAGCACCGAAATTGATCGCATGGTTAATTTCTGCGAAAGCGCAAAAATAACCGACGTATTCCTGCAAGTGCGCGGTCGCGGAGACGCCTACTATCAAAGCGCTTTCGTCGCGCGTGCGGACGGTTTGGATGTCAACGATGACCCGCTCCTACGAACCACTAAGAAGTTGAGATCAAAAAATATTCGTGTTCATGCGTGGGTGAATGTCTATTATCTGTGGT
>JANNSF010000217.1:0-8514 GCA_031402315.1 bacterium
TTTATTTATAGCTTGACCGATTCCGTCATGAAGGATACGATTCCGACTACATCCGCATCCTATCCCCGGTTCTCACTAGATGATTCTAAAATCTATTTTTGGAGCCCAATGTCCGGGTCTTCCATTTGGAGTATAAATATCAATGGTTCGGGATTAGAGCCTTTGCGCGGCACTGAAGGGATCCCTAATTATACGATTAGTCCGGATGGGAATTTGTTTGCGAATATTCATATGCGATCTAATAGATGGAATTATGAGAATGGCATGATTTGGATATACGATAAAAACTCCGGCAGTAATAGACAGCTTACTTTTATTCGTCATTGAAAGGGGGTGAGGTGTTTCGACTTTTTTCTCTGTTGGAGTTTCCTTAAAAAACGTAGTCAGAAAACTTAAAAAGGGAGATTTTTTATGAAAATGATTATTTTCAGCTTCGCAATTTTGTTTATAGCGCGGGAGAGCCTTTACGCACAAGCGCATCGAGAAATTCTTGTGCATTTTAACTCTGATGTGGAGAGAGCAAGCAAGAACGACCACACGAAAAAAGAAGTCAAAATTAAATCAATTAAAATAAAAAGACTTCTCAATAAATTTAACCTTGACTCGGCGTCTCTTTCCACGGCTTTTGAATCATTTAATGAAGCCGATACGATTCAAACAACCAAGGACGGGCGAAAAATAAAGCATGTCAATCTTAGTAAAGTTTTTTCAATTAAAATTCCCGAAGGGATAAATATTGAAGATGTTTTGGATTCATTGAAAAGGCTCCCCGAGGTCGCCATGGCATCCGTCAACGGCTATGCCTCCGACGACCTATACAGTAGCAGGATAGTAACAAATGTGCTCGATGATAATTTATTTCAATATCAATGGGGATTGAAAAATATCGGACAAAATATTGGAGGAACTCTTGGTGAGCCTGGATATGATATCAAGGCCGAAGCGGCATGGAATATCTTCTCCGGATCAAATACACTTATTGGCAATCTAGAGGGCAATGGCCCGTATATTCACTCTGAATTTGCCTCAAGGATCGTAGCTGGAAGTAATACGTCCACCACGGGTCACGCCACTCATGTTGTGGGCATCTATTCAGCAGGAATCGGACAGTCTGGCATTGTGGGTGTAAACCCATATGCAAGAATATATGCTAGAGGTGTTGGATCCAAAGATATTACGAATGATCCAACAATAATCAGCGGAATAAATGACGTGGTTAGCAAAAGCCCGGTTGTTATCAACAATAGCTGGGCGCTTAGCTATGATGTTATAGGCGATCAAGAAGGCCGGTATTCACCTTTTGTAAGGCAGGCTTTTGCCAATGCCTATAAGCACGATATTGTGGTCGTGGCCTCGGCGGGCAATAAGGACTATGATAGCCCAGATGCAAATATTTATCAATATCCTGCCGGATTTGCAGGTGCAATAGCGGTTGGATCAATTACCAATAGAGGATTAAAACCATGGTTTTCAAAATATCATGACTATGTGGATATCGTGGCTCCAGGTTCTGATATTTTATCAACCTACCCTCCCGGATTAAATGCAAGTTGTGTCGGATCTCCTTTAAACGGGTATATCTGTGAGAGTGGCACATCCCAGGCTGCCCCACACGTGACTGGGATCGTATCACTGATGCGCGGCTACAATCCGGGTCTCAATAACGATGATGTCGAAAATATTTTAAAGCTATCCGCCAACAAAATAAAGCCACTAATTTATCCCTATGATAGTAAAGGTTGGAATAAAGAGGTTGGACATGGATTAGTTGATGCCGAGAAAGCGCTTCAGCTTAGCAATCCGGCAAATATTCAGCACTTATATACGGTGGGTGGATATGATGCTGGTCTTACGAGAATTGCAGCCATTAGATTCTATGGTGCTGAAGGAGTTACTGACAAGATCTATTATGGCGTTTATGTGCATGAGGTTCGAGCTACCGTTCCACTAAATGCATCAACATCTTATGTTTGGGGCCGTGGAGTAGGAACCGAAGGATTTGGCGGAACGACAGGCTGGGCGGATGAGGGTCCAAACAATTTCGGATTGCCTCTTTGCGAGGTGGTTCCGGGAAGTCAAACTGCGTCAAGTGTCACCTTAAGAACGTACGTTTACTATATTACAGAGCCACTTACCAATACGGTTTACGGTTGGTATCCCACGACCCCTCAAAATGTGCAATTTGCGTACACGACCATAGGACAAGCGACTCCTCTCAGTACCGGAATGGAAGGCGTTTCGTCTATACTAAAAACAAGTTCCTCAACTTGGACAGCAGAACCGTTCGGTGGTAATGGAATTTATACGTACCAGTGGCTACTCAATGGTGCGTACGTCGGTTCGGGAAGGAGTGTAACACTTCAGATAAACTACAATAGCACGCTACAAGTCAATGTAACGAGTGCAGGTCAATCAGCGTCTAGTAGTATATATATTACTACCTATACATCAGGCGGCGGTGGAGGAGGCGGAGGTTGCCCATTTGTGTTTACACAAATCGATAACACAATGATCAAAGATAATAATATCCTTCATCGTTCGGAATTTTCAAAAAACGTGGGTTCCGATATCGCCGATCTTTATAAATTGAACACCCGACCGGATAAGGTTGGTAATTCTTTTAAGCTCCAAATTCAGGAGCTTGACGATGATCACAGTTATTTTGATAAGTTTGCTCTCTATGCGATTGACCATCCGGACGCTATGCAAATAGGCGTGACCGAGGAAAATGAAACGGTGATGTACGATCCATCATCCATCGTCTGGTCAAGCGATATTTTAGTAAATTCTTCCAAAGCCATACCCACCGAAGGAGCGATCGAAGTAAACAAAAACGACAAAATGTCCGTAAAATTTTTAGGCGACAATATCGTATCGCTCAAGTCAGTGAGTCATGACAAAAATACACGCCTTATGATGGTCATGGACTTTGCAACCTATTCGGTAATAGTCCCAAAAGACCCAATAACTATCTCGACTTCTGGATCAAGTCAGATGTCTAAAAGCAAAGGGGTGACTGATTTCGCCCGTCGTGAGCAGGGCTCCGTTGTCTTTGTGCCGATTGACGAAGCCTCCAATCTTGATGAAATGACATTTGATTGGAATCGTAATTCGACGATCTCGAGAATCGGACTTGTTGCTGTCAAAACAGCCGGATTTACGAAAACACTATTACCGCTTAAGTCGGCTATCCATTCCAATTACGGCAGTGTCAAACGTTTTCTATCATCGGAAGATCAAAAATATGCTGAACTTGATCGTTCCGACAAATTGGATTTGGAATTTGAAAGCCTGTCGGACGTGCCTTCTGGCTTGATTCGGGACTTCACATTTGAAACCGTCGGTCGGTATGATACGCCTATGACATCCGAAACGGGTGAAAAATTGATTCCAAAGAATTTTGGATTGGAACAGAATTTCCCCAATCCCTTTAACCCCACGACGACGATCAAATATGCCCTTAAATCGACGGAGAATGTGACTCTTACGATTTATAATGCACTAGGTGAAGAAGTTAGGACGCTGGTGAACGAACGCCAGGGCGCGTCCACGTATCATGTCGTATGGAACGGAAAGGACCTTGCTGGGAAACAGGTTTCGAGTGGTGTTTATATCTACCGGTTGAAAGCCGGAGACTTTATTCAGAGTCGGAAAATGCTTTTGACAAAATAGAACTATCCTAAATCAAACTAAGACTCCCGGTGTCAGCAATGATGCTGGGAGTTTTTGTTTTACTTGTGTCAACGCAATATCTTGGCAAGAATTATTAAATAGGCTTATTATTACGTAGAAACTCACGCCACCACCATTATCAAATCGCCGCTCTCCACGAGCGTTTTTTGGCCAAGTACGATCTCCTTTACTACGCCTGGTTTTAGGGCGTTTACCGTGGTCTCCATTTTCATCGCTTCGATAATACAAAGCGGCCGTCCCTTTTCAAACGTGTCACCGGCCTTTACCATGATTTTGGAAAGTAATCCCGGCAGGGGAGAGGCTATTTCATTGGGGTTCGAGCTTAAGGCCTTTCGATTCTCGATTTTCTTAATATTCAATTTGCGGTTTTGCACACTGATGGTTCGCGCTGTACCATTCAAATCAAAAAACACTTTGCAAAAGCCGTTTTTATCGGCTTCGCCAATGGACAGCAGTTTTACGATAATGCTTTTCCCACGTGCAATTTCAATGATTGTTTCTTCATTCGGTTTCATTCCAAAAAAAAATATTTCCGACGGAATAACGGAGACATTGCCGAATTTCTGCTGGTTTTCAAAATAGTCCGAAAACACTTTGGGATAGAACTTGTAAGACAGAAAATCGAGGATCGTCAATCCGGTATCAAATTGTTTTTGAAATTCCAAAAATTCCGAATCGAAATCAACGGGCGCCAGATGCCCGCCCGGCCTGTCGGTCATGGGCAACCGGCCTTTTAGAACGATGTCCTGAACTTTTTTTGGAAAGCCACCATGGGGCTGACCGAGTTGTCCCATAAAAAATCCCTCCACGGATTCCGGAAAGGGAATCGTATCGCCCTTTTCTAAGACGTCGTTTGTAGTCAAGTTATTCGCGACGAGGTACTGAGCCAGATCACCTACTACCTTTGACGACGGTGTAACCTTGATGACGTCGCCAAAGAGAATATTGACGTCGTGGTACGTGTGTTTGATCTCTTCCCATTTTTCTCCGAGTCCAAGCGATATAGCCTGCGGCCGCATATTCGAATATTGTCCGCCCGGAATTTCGTGGTGATAAACTTCCGCCGTTCCGGATTTGAGATCGGTCTCAAACGGATAATAAACCTCGCGTACGGCCTCCCAGTAGTTTGAAAAGGCGTTAAGCGCAGCAATATCAAAATTAAGCGCGCGTTTGGAAAAGCGCAGCATTTCAACGATGGAATTGAAATTAGGCTGCGACGTGGTGCCGGACAATGAGGACAAGGCAACATCGACAATATCCACACCCGCTTCGATCGCCTTCAGATACGTCGCCGCCTGAATGGAAGACGTATCATGCGTATGCAGATGGATCGGGATCTTAAGTGTGGCTTTGAGTTCGCCCACCAAAACTTCCGCCGCATAAGGCTTCAGTAACCCGGCCATATCTTTGATGGCCAGAATATGCGCGCCCATCGACTCTAGTTCTTTCGCCAAATCTATAAAGTACCGGAGCGTATATTTTGATTTCGAATTGTCCAGAATATCCCCCGTGTAGCAAATACAAGCTTCCGCAAGGGAATTTGTTTTGGTACGAACGTATTCGATACTGTGCCGCATTCCTTCGGTCCAGTTTAAAGAATCGAAAATCCTGAAAATATCAATGCCTTCCTTGGCAGCCTCGATGATAAAACGTTCGATCAGGTTATCCGGATAAGCGGTATAGCCAACGGCATTGGCGCCGCGAATCAGCATCTGAAGAAGCTGATTGGGCATTGCGCTACGAATCTGTCGAAGGCGATCCCACGGGTCCTCATGCAGAAAGCGCAATGCGACATCAAAGGTTGCGCCACCCCAAACCTCCATGCTGAATATTTGGGGAAAATGCTTCGCCCAGCTTTCTGCAACGTGCAGAATATCCGTGGTACGAAGGCGCGTTGCCAGAAGCGATTGATGAGCATCACGCATCGTACAATCCGTGAAAAGAATAGACTTTTCTTCGCAGATCCATTGGCAGAATTTTTCCCGCCCGAGTTCGGTGAGCTTTTGTTTTGTTCCATCCGGAAACGTAGAATATTTATTGTACACAGGAATGTGGGGACGCGTAAAAACGCGAGCGGTTACTTTCGTCTTGACGTCCGGGTTGCCATTCACCGCGACGTCGGCGATGTAATTTAGAATGCGTGTGGCACGGTCACGACGCTTGATGAAGTGAAATAGCTCGGGATTGTCTTTGATAAAATGTATGGTTGCGTTGCCTTCACGAAAAGTTTTATGGCGCACAACATTTTCCAAAAACTGGATATTCGTTTTGACGCCGCGGATTCGAAATTCAATAAGCGTTCTCAACATGCGATCGCAGGTTTCTTCAAAATTTAATCCCCAGGTCGATACCTTGACCAAAAGCGAATCGAAGAAAGGACTGATCTTGACACCCGTCGCGATACTGCCGCCGTCGAGTCTCACGCCAAAGCCTGCGGCGCTGCGGTAGGCCAGCACCGTGCCGTAATCGGGTTTAAAATCTTTGGCGGGATCTTCGGTGGTAATACGGCATTGAATTGCATAGCCATTATAATAAAGGCGGGACTGATCAAGATTTAAAGGAGGACTATCAAGAGAATGGCCCTGGGCGATAAGAATCTGTGTTTTAACCAGATCGACGCCCGTAATCATTTCGGTAACCGTATGTTCCACTTGAATACGCGGATTGACTTCAATAAAAAATATGTTTTCATTGCGATCGAGAAGAAATTCAACCGTACATATATTCTGATAGTTCACGGCGCCTGCTATGGTAAGCGCGTATTGGTAAAGTTTTTGTTTGGCATCGTCGGAAACAGAAATCGCCGGCGCAATTTCGACCACTTTTTGAAAACGCCTCTGGACGCTGCAGTCGCGTTCGAATAGGTGAACCATATTGCCGAAATGATCAGCGACGATTTGAATTTCAATGTGTTTGGGGTCTTCTATGAATTTTTCAATAAAAACGGTCTCATCACCAAATGCATTGTTGGCTTCATTTCGCGCTTCATCAAATTTGGATCTCGTATCCTCGTCGTTTCGCAGTACACGCATGCCTCTTCCGCCTCCGCCCGACGCGGCCTTCAGCATGACCGGATATCCTATGCGCGTGGCCTCTTCTAAAGCTATGGCCACATTTGTGAGACTCCGGATGCTACTTGGGATCAACGGGATATTGGATTCTTTCGCGATCTTTTTGGCGGCAATTTTATTGCCAAGCTGATACATGATCTTTGAATTGGGCCCGATAAATAGAATATCATTTTCCTCGCAGGCTTTTACGAATTGGTCATTTTCAGACAAAAATCCATAACCCGGATGAATGGCATCCACGCCGACTTTTTTTGCAAGCTGGATGATTTCGTCGATATCCAGGTAGGGCTTTAGCGGATCGTCTTCGGCGCCAATTTGATAGGCCTCGTCCGCCTTGTACCGGTGAAGGCTGTAGCGATCTTCGTAGGTGTATAGAGCGACGGTTTCAATATTGATTTCTGTACAAGCGCGAAAAATGCGAATTGCAATTTCACCGCGATTGGCGACCAATAGCTTTTTGATGGAGCGTGTCATAATGGTATCGGTTAAATGGAAGACGTTACTGGAAAACCTATTAAATTTAACCTGCGATTGCAAGAAATTGAAGATGAGCCTTCGCAGAATGCGAAACAGGTGCTTCCTGAAAACGGGCAAAACAAAATCTCTTATAGAATCTCTCGTCCGATTGTTATATCATTGAAAAAATAGAGTGTGTGCCTATGAATGAAACAAAGATCACTTGCCCGCATTGCGGGAAAAACATTGAATTGACCTCCGCCATCAAAACGCAGGTGCAGGATGAAATTCGGACGGAATTGCGGGGCGAATTCAATAGGAAGTATTTGACCGAAAAAGAAAAAATAAAAAGGGAAGCGGTCGAAGATTCGCAGCAGAGTCTCAAGGAGATGGAAGCTCAGCTGAAGTCGGCGAAAGATAAACTTGTAGAATCGCAAGCCCAAGAAATGGAATTGCGCAAGCGAACGCGCGAAATTGAAGATCGCGAGCATGCTTTGAAATTAGAACTTGAACGGCAACTGGATTTTGAAAGGCAAAAAATAAGGAATGACCTGGCGGAGAAATTCAATTCCGAGCACCGCATGAAGGACGCTGAAAAAGAAAAGCTAATTCAGGATATGCGAAAGCAGATCGAGGAGCTTTCTCGCAAAGCGGAACAGGGTTCTCAGCAGGCTCAAGGTGAAGTTTTGGAATTGGAATTGGAGCAACTGCTTCGCGATAAGTTTCGCTACGATGACATACAGCCGGTTCCCAAGGGCGTAAAAGGTGCGGATGTCATTCAGTTTGTGAAGACCAATTCGGGGATGCACTGCGGGACGATCATCTGGGAATCGAAACGTACAAAAGCCTGGAGTGACGGCTGGCTTCAGAAATTGAAAGATGATCAACGTGCCGTCAATGCGAATATTGCCGTGATTATTTCGGAGACGCTTCCGAAGGAAATTAAGCACATCGGAAATCTCGATGGCATCTGGGTCACGGACTTTAAGTATGCCGCAGAGTTGGCGCTGGTTTTAAGGGCGGGATTGATCGAGGTGTCACAGGCCAAGAACGCGATGCAAGGCAAAGGAGAAAAAATGGAGATTTTGTACAATTATCTCACGGGGCAGGAATTTAAGAACCGTGTGGAGTCCGTTGTGGAATCTTTTGAAGGAATGAAGGAAGAATTGGAAAAGGAACGGAGCGCCATGGAAAAAATCTGGCAGAAACGAAAAATGCAATTGGATCGCGTAATTCTAAATATGGCGGGAATGCGGGGAGAACTCGAAGGCATAGTTGGAAACGCTTTGCCGCC
>JANNSF010000218.1:0-12405 GCA_031402315.1 bacterium
GTCAGACCAGGGAGGCAACGCGCCCGTAACAATATCCCAATGTGTAATCGAGAGGCCTGAGCCGGTCAGGCGCGTAATGCCGCCTACAACGACCATCAGGCCAATCAGCGCCGTACCCAACATCAGCCAAAGCCCTACGACGCGAGGCGCCGTATTTTTAGGTAATTCAGACTCCACGAGTATCCTCCGCAATAGTTTTAAAAGCGTCTAAATAATACCGCACAATATAATGATGAAATGGCGCAATCAGATACCAGTAGAACCAGCCTTTAGCATTCAGCATACGAACTTTAGTTTTATTGTACAAAATACAGCCCTCGGAATTTTCCGGAAAAACGGCCAATTCGAAAACGGACTCTTGAATATTTGTTTCATTGTGAAGAACGATCTCATGCTCATTCATACCGGTCACCGTGAAAAAATCAACCCGCCCGCCGATACGAAAATCCATTTCACGCGCGGAGGATTTCTTGTCGATCCTGAATACCCTCCCCAACAATTTTCTAAAGCTGAAAAAAATGCCCAACATCCGATTGGGCGCGATGCGGAAATAATGGGATTTGATCAAAGCCATCACATCTTTTTGGCTACGACGAATCGCGAGTGATTTTAGCGACGATCGGTCACATTCCGGAAAAATCTCGTCTATGATCAGATTTGGAATTTGCAGTCGATCAGAATAAGCCATAACGAATACTTATTCCGGTCAGAAGAAATCCAAATGCCAAAATCATAATTCCGATAATATGGGCGATCATGGCGGGCAAGCGCTCGGGAGTCAATTTCGGGATCAGAATCAATCTGGCGTGTGCGCCCAATATAGCCGTGCCGATCAAAAAAATAACTTTAAGAGATACGTGCGTGCTCGTGCGGTCAGACCAGTCAAACCACATGGACCATTCGGGCAAATAAATCATCGCCAATCGCAGACCGGTTATGATCTGCAGGGCCAGAGCCGGCAATCCGATTTTTTCATAGTGTCTTTCAAATTCCCGGATGCCTTCGACGCTCCTTTCTTTCCACGCGGCCGGAACAAATGTGAAAAGCAGAACAGCATGACCGCCGAACCAGATACACGCGCCAATCATGTGTAAAACAATCAGTATCTTAAATTCCATCGTAATCCTTTGGTAATTAACTAATCGACAACAGAGAATCTCCGACCGATTTATATTTCTACTTTTTCCCAAACAGTGGCTATGCCTTGTCCGACACCAATGCACATCGAAGCGAGTCCGTAACGAACATCTCTCCGGCGCATTTCATGCGTCAGCGTAGCCACAATACGCGCACCGGAACACCCGAGGGCGTGCCCGAGCGCGATCGCTCCGCCATTCACATTGAGATTTGATTCATCAATGCCGAGTTCGCGCACGCACGCGAGCGCCTGCACCGCGAAAGCCTCATTGATTTCGATAAGCCCCATGTCTTTCAACGTCAGACCGGCGGAAGCCAATGCTTTTCGAGAGGCTTCGACAGGGCCAAGTCCCATGACGTCCGGATGAAGCGCTGAGACGCCCATACTAACCAAACGGAAACCCGATTTATATCCTGCCGCTTTAGCTTTGCCTTGCGCCATCATCAGAGTCATCGAGGCGCCGTCACTCATCGGGCAACTGTTGCCCGCCGTGACCGTTCCGCCTTTTCGGAATGCCGGCGAAAGTTTCGCCAGAATTTCAATCGTCGTTTCTTCGCGCGGTCCTTCATCTTTTGTGATCACGACCGATGCGCCTTTCTTAGAAGGCAGTTCCACAGGAATGATCTCATCCTTAAATTTTCCGGCGGCCTGAGCCTTAAGAGCGCGCTGATGACTCTGATAGGCAAAGCGATCCTGCTCCTCTCGGGGAATCTGATGTTTTGAAAATATCTCCTCGGCCGTTTCGCCCATACTGAGTTGGCGGACGCGCGGTTCCATTTTGGGATTAAAAAATCGCCAGCCAAGCGCGGTATCGTACACCCGCACTTCGCCAAATGGAAATGCTTTGTCCGATTTCGGCATGGCATAAGGCGCACGCGACATGCTTTCAACACCGCCGGCAAGATAAATATCTCCAAATCCGCTTTGAATGTGCGCGGCGGCCGTGATCATAGCCTGCATGCTGGAGCCGCAAAGACGATTGACCGTCTGGGCCGGAACTTCCAAAGGATAATCCGCCAAAAGAACCGCCATACGCGCGACATTCCTGGAATCTTCGCCGGACTGATTCGCGCAGCCCGCGATAACATCCGAAATCTTTAAGAGATCCAGCTCCGGATGCCTCTCACGTATCGCTCGAAGCAAGATGGCCAATAGATCATCTGGCCGCACACCGGACAGCACACCGCCATGTTTGCCAACCGGCGTGTGAATCGCATCAACCATAATTGCAGGATTGCTCATACAAATCTCTCCATTTAGTTTTCTTCATCCCAAAAACGTATAGAATGCGGCGATTGAAATCAACCACCTTTTCAGCGAGTTTGAATTCCATCTAAAAATAATTGTATTTTGAGCCGTGTCCGATTTATTCCGGCCAGTTCGTTCATTAGATGAGTCATTATTATTATAATCAAAAAGTCAAAGGAGACGCGTATGCAAAAGTACATGTTCATTTTTCAAGGTGGCGGGGATGTGATGAAACTTACTCCGGAAGAACTCCAAAAAAATATGCAGCAGTGGCTTAACTGGGTCGACCAACTCAAGAAGGAAGGAACGTATCTGGAGGGTGAGCCATTGGAACCCACCGGTTTAGTCGTCAAAGCAAAAGGCAAAGTAATTACGGACGGTCCCTACGTCGAGGGTAAAGAGGCGGTAGGCGGATATTTCATCGTCAAAGCCCATTCCATTGAAGCGGCCGCCAAAATGGCGCATGCATGCCCGGGGCTTGAATTTGGAGGCTCCGTGGAGATTCGCCCAGTCATGGCCATGTAAAAATGGCCATGGGTTCAAATTCGATCGAGTCCACGCTAGACCATCTTTTCCGACGCGAATCGGGAAAGATGGTCTCTTTATTAACCCGGATCTTCGGCCCGGAACATCTGGAGCTGGTCGAAGACGTCGTGCAAGATACACTTCTAAAGGCCCTTCAGCAGTGGCCCTACGCCGGGATTCCGCAAAATCCTTCAGCCTGGTTTTTTCGTGTCGCAAAAAATCGTGCGCTCGACATGATTCGCCATGATAAGTTCAAACGGCGCCTGCCCGAAGATATCGAGGACGCCGCCGATTCCGAATGGACCCTGGCGCCCGCGATACAGGAAATTTTTTCGGAACGGGAAATTCCCAATCATCAGCTTCGGATGATGTTCGCCTGTTGTGATCCGCAAATACCGGTTCTTTCGCAGATTGCCCTCTCTCTCAAAACACTTTGCGGATTCAGCATGTCGGAAATTGCGCGCGCCTTTTTTACGACGGAAGAAACAATTCAAAAACGAATTTATCGTGCGAAGCAATCTTTTCTGGAGGGAAAAATAAGTCTAGAGATTCCTGTCGGTAAGGAGCTGCGCGAACGCCTTCAGGCGGTTCTGCACACCCTCTATCTCGTATTCAACGAAGGATTTTACTCGCGCGGCGGCGAATCCATTATAAGGGAGGACATGATCGAGGAGGCCCTTCGACTTGCGGTTTTGGTGGCGGACCATCCGGCGGTGTCCAGTCCCGAGGCTGACGCGCTATGCGCCTTGATGGCCTTGCATGCAGCACGACTTCCCGCCCGCAGCGATAAGAATCGCGCCTTCATCCTCCTGGAAGATCAAGACCGTTCACGATGGGACAAAGCCCTGATACATTTTGGAAAGACCTATCTTGACCGCTCGGCACGCGGTTCGGAACTGAGCGCCTATCATCTCGAGGCGGGCATCGCTTTTCAACATGCCATCGCAGCGTCTTTTCAAGATACGGATTGGAAAACAATCTCCGAGATCTATCATAATCTTGTTCGTATCAATCCCATTCCAATGGTCCGGCTCAATCGGGCCATTGCTCTTCTTCACGCGGTGGGATCATCCGCTGCATTACCCGCCCTGCTAGATTTGACCGAAGACAAAACGCTTAATCAAGCGCCCTTTCTATGGGCCGCTCTCGCCGAAGCCTTCCTGAAAAGCAATCAACCCGCCAAAGCAAAACAATCTTTGAAGACTGCGCTTAATTTTGCCGAGCGTGATGAAGAGAAGAGTATTTTGACGGAAAAACTTAACCGGATTGACCGCCAAGCCTGAGTAATCGGTTTCAGCCGTATCTCGATTTGTAGCTGATCCTGATGCGCGGTGTTTTTTTAGGAGTCTTCCGAAAACCCATATTTCATGCTGATTATGAAAAAAATAATTTTCGCTCAAATTTTGAGCGAAAATGCTCCCCTATTTCCCATAGATTATCAACGTGATTAGTAATTATCTAAACAAAAAACAAAAGGAGACACACATGTCACACGGAACACTCAATCGCGCATTTATCGTCGGAAGACTCGGGAAAGACCCGCAAATTCGCTACACACCAAAAGGCACGGCCGTCGCGGTATTTTCTCTCGCGACTAACGAAAGCTATCGCGACAAAGACGGCAAAGCCGTGAAAAGCACAAATTGGCATCAAATCGTTGCCTGGAATCATCTTGCCAATATCTGCGGTGAGTATCTCAAAAAAGGCGCCCTCGTGTGCGTCGAAGGCTCACTAAAGACGCGCCGTTGGGATGACAAGCAAGGTCAGAAGCATTCGGTCACAGAAATTCAAGCCGAAAATCTTCAAATGCTGGGTCATAAAACGACGAAACAAGAGGCCTCGGATGGAAGCGCCACGGAAGAAACACCCGCGACCGAAACCGTACCGGAGTCGGAAGAAGATATTTAACCATTGGTTTGGTTTCCGCCTACGCAGGGCGTTCTAATAACCGCCCTGCGAAAACCGGAAGAAAATTCGCTCAAGCGAAAAAAAGAGAATTGCAAAAAATGATTTCTTGAAGAAATGCCTCTCGTTATATACTTTCGCACGTTCGTTTAAAATTAAGAATTACTTAAATAGATATAAAAATAATCAGGAGACTAAGATGGCCGACGATTTGAATGACAAAGAAAAAAAAGCCTCGCTCGATCGCACTCTGGCAGAAATTTCAAAAGAATATGGTAAGGGTTCAATCATGCGATTGGGCGATCGTCCCGTCGCACAAGTAGAAGTCTATTCTACCGGATCCATTTCAGCCGATGCGGCGCTGGGTGTCGGAGGTATTCCTCGCGGTCGTATCACGGAAATTTATGGCCCGGAATCGAGCGGTAAAACAACACTTTCGCTTCATGTCATCGCCGAAGCTCAAAAGACCGGTGGTGTTGCGGCCTTCATTGACGCGGAACACGCGCTGGATTCCATTTATGCAAAGCGACTGGGTGTAGATACGGATAATCTTCTGGTCTCGCAGCCGGATAATGGCGAACAGGCGCTTGAAATCACGGAACGGCTCGTACGCAGTAATGCGGTGGACATTATCGTCATTGATTCCGTCGCCGCGCTGGTGCCGCGCAGTGAAATCGACGGTGAGATGGGCGATGCCACAATGGGCGTGCAGGCACGGCTCATGAGTCAGGCGATGCGCAAACTCACCGGCGCCGTGAGCAAATCCAATACGTGCGTTATTTTTATTAACCAGATTCGCGACAAGATCGGTGTTATGTTCGGAAATCCGGAAACAACAACCGGCGGCCGCGCACTTAAATTTTACACAAGTATTCGAATTGATATCCGCAAGACCGCCGTTATCAAGGTCGGAGAAAGCTTAGTTGGAAATCGTACACGCATCAAGATCGTAAAAAATAAATTGGCTCCGCCTTTCCGCGAAGCGGAAGTGGATTTGATGTATGGAACCGGTATTTCAAAAGAAGGCGACTTGCTGGATCTTGCGGCAACCATGAATATTGTCCAGAAAAGCGGCGCATGGTTTGCCTACGAAGATGAAAAAATTGGCCAGGGACGTGATAATGCCAAACAATTCCTCATGGAAAATCCAACAATCTTGAAAAAGATCGAGTTGAAAGTTCGTCAGGAATTAGGGCTGGTAACCGTGGGGCCGAATGAACCAAAACCCGATGCAAAAGATACGCCGAAACAAGTTCCGGCTGAAAAAAAGAGTAAATAATAAACATTACCAAGTACAAGGAAACTCCTATGTCAAAAGGAACACTCAATAAAGTCCAACTGATCGGCCGCCTCGGCGCCGATCCGGAATTGCGCTACACGACTAATGGCGCGGCCGTCGCTTCATTTAATGTCGCTACCAATGAATCCTACAAGGATAAGGACGGAAAACAGGTCGAACAGACCGATTGGCACCGGGTTGTGGTCTGGCGAAAGCTCGCGGAGATCTGCGGTCAGTATCTCAAAAAAGGCTCGCTCGTCTATATCGAAGGAAAACTAAAATCGCGATCCTACGAGGATAAAGACAAACAGAAAAAATTTATTACCGAGATTATTGGGGATAACATGCAGATGCTTGGCGGTAAAATGGATGGAAGCGGAAAGGGCGACAATATCCCTCATCCGAGCGACTATACAGATTCACACACGCCATCCGGCTCAAGCGATACCCATGAATCTGCGGGTGGAGACGATCTGCCGTTTTAGAAATTGGAACAAAATTACTGTAAAAAACCCCGGAATCGATTGATTTCGGGATTTTTTTATCGATGAATTCCATATCTATTTGTTCCACCAGTAACCTACGCCAAGCGAAACAATATGCCCATCCGTGCGTTGACTGAGTGGCCTTTTGACATAAGAATAAATTAGTTCAAAATAGGCCTTAGACTTAACGAATCCTTCACTTAAACCAAGATGTGTTGAGCAAAATATCCTTGGATTATTTGGCTCGCCATTCCAATAATCATGAAAATTGAAAATGTGAGTTTTGAACCCTGCATATAATGTATTTTTGTTTTTTGTGCGCTGAGAGACTATAAACCCGGGAGCAATACCTGTAGCAACACGTTGATTACTGCCCGGTTTAAGCAAAACATAGTTAGTGATATTCAGTGTATACGCAAATTGAGTCTTAGCATCATCGGAGGTGACTCGGTACTTCACCATACCTCGAGTTCCAAAATCGATGAATTTTACCTTTGTGTCAAAAAGAACACGAGTCAATATGATCGGCCCTATTAATCCGCTCCAAGCGGTAAAACCGATATTGAGCCGGTCCGTTATTCCAAAAATCAACCTTGGCTCAACAACCGAGGGACTAATAAATTTAACAAAACGCCATCTTGGTCTGGTCGAAAATTCCTCCGGACCTCCCGAGCCGCTGGCAATAATACTGGTTTTGCCCTTGGCAATGGTTTCAGCGTCATGAAATTCCGCGATACTAAGTCCACCACAGCCGGCTATAAATGTTAAAATAAACGAAATCGAAAGCAGCTGAATTAAATAATTAGAGATCACTTTATTTTCTTATGAGATAGAATGATTGCACGTTGTGCTTCGAATATGATATAGCAGCCTCTTGCCCGTGAAATTGTGAAAGAGATACATGAACATAGTATTTGTCTTCGTCCAAATTAGATGACACAAAATAGTAGCCTTTACTATCTGTTAAAGTAGACTCAATACGATTGAATACGTCCCCTGGATAGGAGCACAAAAAACAATCTCCGTAATATCCCAATTCCACCGTTACGTTCTCTAACGGTGTGTTTGTCCCTTCCTCATAAACATATCCATGAACTTCTACTTCCTTTGTCCAATCATCCATTGGATCGCAAGATGCAATACTTAGACCACTTAAGATTACCATAACATTCTTTATTAAGTTCATTTTTCCCCTCCGTTTATGCACTCATCCAAAGATTAATAATGCACCATGTTAAGGCCAAAACATTTCGTATCATACCTTCAAAATACGCAATTCGACCCCCGCTTGTCTGTAGGTAAATTGCTACTTTTTTTGTAGGTAATTTACCTACAACATATTTTTAAAAATAATAAAAACAACAGGAGCTGTATCTGACACTGAAGTAATTCAAAGCCATTTACTATCGAATCTATTAAATTCTGGAAATCTGTTTGAAAGAATTTACGGAAACAACTGCAGCGCATTCCCCCTAACGATTTTCAATTTATTTTCTTCGGAGATTGGTAAAGACAAAAATTCCTCGGCATTCTTACGCATATCGTCAACTTGAGGACCCGGCCAGTCCGTACCGAAAAATACTTTATCCGCAATCTCTTCAAGACGCGGAAAATAATCGGTAAGTAGCTTTTTTGGCGGAATAGAAGAAATATCCATGCAGACATTTTTGTGGCGACGAATAAGGTAGAACGCTGTCTCCATCCAAAGCGGCCTCCCGCCATGCGCCATGATAATTTTCAAATTAGGGAAGTCGACCGCCACGTCATCGACATAGATTGGATCACCATATTTGATTCTCGCGCCGGCAAAAAAGGACGTTCCGGTATGAATCATGACTGGAATTTTCCATTCCTCACAGCGGCGGTAAATTATTTCTAAATTTTTCATTCCATTTAGATAGTCGTTGGGATAATAAAGTTGGTGCGGCGGATGAATTTTGATCGCTCTAATTCCCAAATCTTGAATGAGCCGATGAATATCGGCGTCGGCATCTTTTGTAAATCTGGGATGAACAGAGCCGTAGGCTATAAGACGATCCGGCGCGTATTTCTGGTAATTAGCAGAAAAATCATTAGAGCTGTCATCAAAGCCCATCAGATCAGGGCTGACATAGTTTATCAAACCAACCTTTTCAATATCGGCCTTATCCATGAGGGCAATCAGCTTCGCAGGATTTTTCATAAGATCGAGCAGCGCGTCGTAATTATCCTTACCCTGAGCCATGCGTTTTTGAATTTCAGGCTTCAATTGCCACCACGGCTGAATGTGGATATGAATATCTATGATTTTAATGCGGGACATTAAGCTTGAAACCCAAATGGGTTCTTTGGCTCCGGGGCTTCTTCGATACGACCGAACTGTTCCTCATAATGTTTGAGGTTTTGCGCCAACGCGGCAATGACGCGCTTCACATGCCCTGGACTCATGATGATTCTGGAATTCACAACTCCCGATGGCGGTGTGATCAGCATAAAATCCAGAATAAATTCTTCTTTGGAATGCGCGACGACCATATTATTGGCGTAGGTACCGCCTTGTTTTTCCGGCGGGAAGTGGATTTGAATTTCCTGTACTTTTTTTTCATCGGCCATGTTTCGCTTCTCCTGCTATTTTTTGTTATAAAAAAAATCTAGATATTCTTCCGGTTCGACGCGGCGCCTAGCCAGTATTGCTTTTCCTTGATCAACTACAACTTCAGCCGGGCACGCGTGACTCAAAAAAAATGGCATTGCTTCGGTATAACCGTACGCTCCGGCATTCAAAATGGCGATCGTGTCCCCTACCCCGACTTCCGGCAAGAGCACGTCCTTCGCAATACAATCAATGCTTGTACAGAGTGGACCTTCAACGCGATATTTCTTCTCAGCCGGCGCATTCCATTTATTGGCGACACGCGTCGCGTGATTCATACCAATGAGTACAGGCCGCAGAAATTGATTGACGCCCGCATCGGTTATTGCAAAATGGCAATCACGCGTGGTTTTAACATCCGTAACGCATGACAGGAGAACTCCACATTCGCCCGACAAATAGCGGCCCGGCTCCAATATCCATCTCGAAGCACGAGCCGATGACTTTCTATTAATCTCACGAAACGCTCTTCCGAGGGCATCAACATCCAGTTCCAATTCCCCTTCGCGATACGGAATACCCAGCCCGCCGCCAATGTCCAAATATTCCAATTCACCAAATCCCGAACGTGCAATCACGTCACAAATGTTTTCTGTATTATCCGCAAGCGCCTTGTAGTCAAGAATCTGCGTGGCATTAAAAATGTGCGCGCCTATTATTTTTACGTTTTTAAGTGTATTGGCAAATCTGATAACATCCGGCAATTGATGTTCGTCAATTCCAAATTTTTTGACACGTTCCCCTCCAATGATGCTGGTTGTCTCCTGAATGGCATAGTCGGTATGAATTCGTAATCCGACGTTTACAATTTTTCCACACATTCCCGCGCAAGCATTCACACGAACTAATTCGCTTTTCGATTCGACATTAAACGAATAAATCCCGTATCGAATCGCTTCCTCGACTTCAATATCGGATTTTCCGGGGCCCGTGAAAACAATTCGTGTCGGTTCAATGTTCATAGATTTAAGAAGCGACAATTCACCAATTGACGCGATGTCAAATCCGGCTCCCAATTCTGCAAGAATTCGAACGACCTCGCGATTTGGATTACTTTTTACCGCGTAAAATATATGCACAAATTCAGGCATTGCAGAACGCAGACGCCGGTATTTTTCACGTACGATTTCTGCGTCATAGACGTAAAGCGGCGTTCCGTAAGTTCGGGTTAGATCTTCGAAATCAATTCCGCCTATTTTTAAGCGGGGACCATTTTGTTTGAGAAATTCAATCATGCGCAGATAATTACGCTACGAAGAAACAAAGACACAACAACAAAATATTTAATTCGTTTCCCCTACTCGTTTGAGTTCCTGTAAATAACGATCCTGCAAATGCTCCCACATATTCTTTAAGACGAAGGCCTGGATTCCGCCATAAACTCCATGAAATGATTTTTCCTGTATCACCTTGACAATGGTCCAGTCCCCAGCCTTTTCGAATTGATATTCAGTCACAAATTCAACTTGTTCCCGAGCGGCAATAGTGACCTCCATTCTTATGGGAAATTCTTCTTTCATGTTGCACTGAACTCCGGTTTTAAAAAGTTGATCCACCCCGACAAACCGATTAAGCCAGTTGCTATTTTGATAGTGAAATTCTTTGGAAAGACGATCCAGTTGTGACACGGATCCCCTGGCAATCTCCCTTGTTGCCACAAACACTTTGTCCGGAGAAGATTTGACAGCAATCTCTTTTTCGATGCGATAGCTTTTGGGAAGAAATAGAATTCCGAGAAGGCCTAGAAGCACCAAAACAACGGAGAGTACGATGAGTCGCTTAATCCATCGAAATGCAAAAAAAATCATGGTATGGCCGACCGGCTCACAAATGCCCCCCGTATTTGGCTATTTCCGCTCTTGCATTTTCAATCCCTGCGTTTTCCGGGTACTTCTGTATGAAGTCCTTCAAGATATCAACGGCGGCGGAATTACCGCGCAAGACAGACTCTGAATAAGCGATATCGCGTGTTAGCGGATAATATTCCGGCAAGAGTTCAAGCGACTGGCGATAGCATCGCAGCGCCTCATCATGATTCTTTTTTCCATAGGCATAGAATGTTCCGAGGTAGTGGTATCCTGAGCGATCGTCCGGAAAGAGTTGCGTGATCAGCCGGTAGCATTTTCCGGCCTCGTCGAGGTTTCCTTTTGACCAGGCAATATTTCCACGAACGATAAGCGCTTCTTTTCCGGTTCCTTTGAAATGTGATTCAAACTTAGCGGATTTTTCGGCCCAAATTTCGGATAAGGAGTCCTCCTTATTGAAGGAGTAGGAACATGCAATATTGGAGACGGCCAACCCAAAATTGCTGTCAATTTCAACGGCGCGAATCATTTCTTCAATGCCCGGATGAAAAATGCCGTTTAGTGTAAGTTCGTGACCCCGCACGAAATGCGCATAGGCATCCAACGATGTAGTCGACACAAGTCCAAGATAGGCGGACGTTTGATTATC
Source organism: bacterium (assembly GCA_031402315.1). Taxonomy (GTDB): domain Bacteria; phylum CLD3; class CLD3; order SB21; family SB21; genus JANNSF01. The sequence goes on from JANNSF010000218.1 coordinate 11,667, forward strand.
CTTTTCAAATCCAAAGGTTTGCGCGATGCGAAGCTGAAACGCCATCGTCAGGGAATCAATCACGGCTCCCAAAATCCGTTCCTCCTTATCCTCCCGCACGCTTTGAGTATAAATAAGTCTGTCGTTTTTTATGTCATTCAATTCCACCGTCACGACATACGATTTTCCCAGTTGAGATATTTTTCCGGTTAATAAAAGTTGCGCGTTTAATTTATTGGCAAGAGTTTGCTCCAGATCGGAATTCCCGGCCATGCCGCCTTCATCCAATTTTAATTCACGTATAATCCTCGAAACCCTCAAGGGGCTGATCAATTGAACAGAAGCAAAATCATAAAACTTTTGTGTCATCGCATCGCTTAAAATTTTTCCAATACCAATTTGTGCGAAATGAGAATCGCCGGTCATATCTTTAAACGGTAATATGACTATCGTCGGGCGCCCGGGCACGTTAATTTGTGTGCGCTTGTTGACAATCCAAATCAAAACAGCAATACTCAAAACGGCCAGTACCATGACCAGTGACTTTTTCGTCAGAAATCGAGCGCCGGCTCGTGGAGTTTTTTGCCAAGGCAGATAAAGTTTATAAATTGCCACCGCCATGGAAATATTCTTCAAATCTCCTTGGCCAACAGGTATAACAGGCGAATCAATTTTATTCCTTATTTGGCGAGCTACATCTTCCGAAATACATATTCCATCGGGATCGGCCAGCGGTTGAATGCGAGCGGCAATATTAACG
>JANNSF010000219.1:0-4328 GCA_031402315.1 bacterium
AATTTGATTAATCGCTAACTTCAAGCAACCATCCACACCCAGCCAAACATGAAAGCCAGCCATTTTGGAATTGTAAACGTTGTCGTGCTCTGCGCCCTGTTTTTGGCAGGCTGTGGTCCTGACAAGAAAGATAATCAGGACGCATTCACCTGGGAACAATCCAATCCGCAGGCAGAGCGTCAAACGTTCATCGAAGCACATTATCCACACATCCGGATCGAAGCGCATACACATTCATCTTAAATGGGGCATTGGCTTGCCCGGACAGCCGAATGGTTGTCTAAATTCAATTGTAACACGCATTTACCGATCTGGAGGAAAACCAAATAAAAAGATATCTGTCTATCAATCATAAATTGCGCTCATGTGTACATTCGAAGATTGTTCGCAACGGGCACGCTTCAAGATGCGCGCCATACGTTTGCTTTGGCAACGTCAAGTTCGACCTAGGCTGTGGGCAAATCCCAGCGAGAAATCTCCGGAACACCTTGGTTAGGCAAAAGAGCGCGGGATTTTGTAACTTTGCCAAATGAACAATACAGTTGACATTGCGGCCAAACTTCAGGAGTTAATGCCTGTGATGAAGAGCAAATTCCATGTGAGTAGAATTGGTTATTTTGGATCATACGCCACTGGCCAAAACTCCAGCGCCAGCGACCTCGACCTGCTGGTCGAATTCTCCCGGCCGATCGGATGGGAATTCTTTACGCTTGAAAAATTTCTTGAGCAACACGTTGGACTGAACATCGACCTGGTTACCAAGGGTGCACTCAAGGAAAGAATCAAACAATCCATTCTAAATCAAGTCAAGTACATTTGAGATCTGGCCAAAGGACAATATTCTATATCTCGAAGATATCGTCCAGTCGATGGAACGAATCCATGAATATATTGACGGGCTGGACTTTATTCAATTCAAAAGAGAATACAAGACAGTTGATGCGGTCGTCAGGAACTTGGAAGTCATCGGTGAGGCGAGCAGGAACTTGTCCAAAGGTTTCAAAGACAACTATCCTCAAGTTCCCTGGGAGGAAATGTATAGATTGAGGAATCGAATATCGCACGAATACTTTGGGATAGATTATCAAATAATCTGGGATATTATCTCAGCACACTTGCCTGGCAATCACAAGGAAATGAATGCTATCCTTGAGAAAGAACGAAGTAAGCAGAAAAGCTGAATGAACTGTTGAACTCTGAACCCCGCTGGCTGGCTTCGAGAGACCTCAGCCACCTAACCCTGAACCCGGAACTGTCATACTGTTGAACCCTCCTACGCGAAACGCGGCGGGCAGGCCCGCCTGCCAGACTGGAATCTAATTCCAAACTTGTTCAATGGCGGGCAGGCTAAAGGGGGACGCAGATTTCCCTGAAATATTTAATTTGATTAATCGCTAACTTCAAGCAACCATCCACACCCAGCCAAACATGAAAGCCAGCCATTTTGGAATTGTAAACGCTGTCGTGCTCTGCGCCCTGTTTTTGGCAGGCTGTGGTCCTGACAAAAAAGATAATCAGGACGCATTCACCTGGGAACAATCCAATCCGCAGGCAGAGGGTATCAGTCAAGCCGCTCTTGATTCTATTCATAGCGATATACAACAAGGACGATATGGGCTGATGGATCATTTGCTTCTCATCCGCAATGGAAAAATAGTTGCAGACAATCATTACGATCAGGATTACAAAACCATTGCACAACGCTACGATACGACCAGGCATCTATACAATTACGATCACCCGGACTGGCATCCGTACTATCAATACAGTGATCAGCATTCACTGCAGTCGGTGAGCAAGACGGTCACCTCCTTGCTGCTGGGCATTGCCCGGGATGAAGGGCTGGTAATTCCATTGGACTCGTCCGTTCTTCCCCTGTTCAAGGACTATGATTTTGACAGGAGCGATGCGCGCAAGAAAGCGATCACCTTGCGCAATCTGCTCACCATGCAGAGTGGCATTGACTGGGATGAAAGCAGCTCGTATGCCGATGACGCATCGAATAATTGTTCGGTCATGGAACGAACTGACGACTGGATACACTATGTGCTTAACCGCTCCATGGATACCATTCCGGGTACAACCTGGGTATATAATAGCGGTGTAACCATGTTGCTGGGCAAAATCGTTGCGATCTCAACCGGAAAGCGACTTGACCAGTATGCCGAAGAGAAGCTTTTCGGCCCACTCGGGATAACAAACTACTATTGGAAGAAAACACCTAAAGATGAAATCGATGCCGAGGGTGGGTTGTATCTCACACCGCATGACCTTGCAAAACTTGGTTACCTGGTGCTGCAAAAAGGAAGATGGGGCGACACGCAAATTGTATCTGAAGATTGGCTAAACCAGTCGGTTCAACCCGCTGTTCGCCTCAACGACAGGACGGCCTATGGTTTTCAATGGTGGATCAGGATCCAGGATGATCAGGCATTTTCATATAGTATGCGTGGCTACGGTGGGCAAGATGTGCATGTCATTCCTGACTATAACATCGTCATGGTAACCAATGCCTGGAATATTCATGGTGACCCCGAGAAGCTGTCGGAAGAAATACTCTTTGATAGAATTCTTCCCACGTTGAAAAAAAAGGAATAGGGAAATGATGAGACTCGCCGACCAGGAATAATGACAAATCGGAAACAGCGTCTTCGACAACAGACGCTGGCGCATAAATGCTGCCGTTACAATTAAACAATAGTCAAACAATAATATGTAACTTATAACAATTCTTCCCGTACATAAGGCCAAATCAGTAAAGCATGAAATCAGAACATCCATTTGAACCCTTCATTCCATCTAACGCAAATAGATTGATCATCGGGACAATTCCACCGCCAAGATTTTGTAAAAAGCCAAATGAACTGCATGCCGATGATGTGAATTTTTACTACGGCAGCAAAGACAACTGTTTCTGGTCGTTAATTGAGGAAGCCTTTCAGGTGCCCTTTGAATTCAAAAACAACGAAAAGTCAATAGAGCAAAGGAAAACGTTTTTAGATAGCTTAAACACTGGAATAACTGACCTTATCGCAAGTTGTATTCATTCTGACAATTCAGCGAAAGACGAAGATTTGGAAGAGATAATTCAAAAGGATACTAAATCGCTATTATCAAAATACCCTTCAATTGACACGCTTATTTATACAAGTGGATTTGTAAAAAAGTTAATGAATGAGCAGTTCAAAACATATCATTCAATTAATCCAAACAATTCAAAAGAACAGACCATCAGAATTGATGGCAAATTATACAATGTGAAAATATTGCTTTCCCCATCTCCCTTGGGCTTACTGAATTTAGGGGAGAATGGAGCCGAAAAAAGAAAAAATCAATACAGGGACTTCCTGGCGGTCAACCGCAGAATTTCAAGGTTTACAAGCGATGGTTCAGAGATTACAATTATCAAAAAAGGTGATAATTGACGCCGATACCAATTTGCTTTACTTATCAGAAGTTCTCAAATCACGGGATGAATTCTTTCGCAACTTGACCTCACTGCTAATCAAGAATGGTATACGGCATAAACTCTTACCCGAAACAAACGACATATGGGCTGTTGACTACATGCCCATTCAGACTGAAGTGACTAGGTTCATTCAATTCAAATATGAACCTGACTACTTGCAAAACGATGTATTCATTTTGACTCAAACAAATCCAAAATCAGTTTGCAAGGCTATTTACTTAAGAACGACTGACAGCGAAATAAAACTTGACGGGGGAAACGTAATTAAAGGTAGGGATTGGGTAATCTTAACCGACAAGATTTTCAAAGAGAATGCGGGATTTGGAAAGCATCAATTAATAAGTGAGTTGGAAAACTTATTTAAGGTCAAAGTTATCATTATCCCGCAAGAGCCAAATGATTTCACAGGACACGCTGATGGGGTAGTCAGGTACTACGACGATGAAACGGTTCTAATCAATAATTACAGGCCAATTGACAAGCGTGAATTTCAAATTCAGTTGACACAGGAATTAAGAAATCAAGGACTTAGGACAATTGAAATTTCCTACAATCCATACGACAACGCAAACTATGACATGGCTGACGGGCTCTACATTAATTATCTCCAAATGGACAATTTTATCTTGCTACCGACATTTGAGAAGAAGGAAGATGAAACGGCTTACCGACAGTTTGAGCAGCTATTTTCTGGACAGACAATTCAGGCTATTGACTCACGACAAATTTCAGCTGAAGGCGGAGTATTGAACTGTATAACATGGAACATAAAGGAATAGGGAAAGCGGGCCTTGGCAAAATGTCTATTTGGGACATGCGGCTGAGTTTGCTAAAACGCGGCCAGGCAGCCCCGCACCCC
>JANNSF010000220.1:0-1860 GCA_031402315.1 bacterium
AACCCACAGCGTTGACAAAAGCCTCGAAGGAAAATTGAAATGCCTCATTTTCATTCCAATAATTTCCCAAACCTATTGCGATACAAAATCTTTTGCCTGGCAGCATGAGTTTGTTGCGTTTAATAAACTTTCGCAGCAGGATCCTTTAGGTCGTGATATTAAGTTATCAAATGGAAATGTGGCGAGCCGGATATTGCCAGTAAAAATTCACGACCTGGATGAAGAAGACAAGATCATTCTCGAAAATGAAATGGAAGGCGTGTTGAGGGCCATTGAATTTATTTATAAAGAGGCGGGAGTCAATCGCTCGCTAAAACCAACGGACAACAAAGCAGAGAATCAGAATAAAACCGATTATAGAAACCAGGTAAATAAAGTAGCGAATGCGATAAAGGAAATTATCGCTGCTTTAAAGAAACCCTCATTGTCAATAGATAAGTCTGTTCAAAAGGATTTTAGTATTAGCACCTCTACCGAGCATGCACTTGATTCAATTGCCGTGTTGCCCTTTGCCAATATGACCAGCGATCTGGAACAAGAATATTTCAGCGATGGCATATCGGAGGAGATCATTAACGTGCTTGCCAAACTTCCCAACCTGAAAGTGGCGGGCCGTACTTCTGCTTTTACATTCAAAGGCAAGAATGAGGACCTGCGCATGATTGGTGAAAAATTGGGTGTCAAAACCGTGTTGGAAGGAAGTGTGCGCAGGGCAGGAACGCGAGTTCGGATAACAGCCCAGTTGATTGATGTTCAAAACGGATTCCATCTGTGGTCGGAAAAATACGACCGCGAAATGAAAGACATTTTCGAAATTCAGGATGAGATAGCTAAAGCCATAGTGGAAGAATTAAAATTGCACCTGCTCGCAGGAACGCAGCTGTTAAAAAGCAAAAGACAAAATCTGGAAGCATACAATTGCTATTTGAAGGGCCGTTTCTTTTGGAATAACAACCGATCCAAAGAAGGTATTGAGCGAACCATCAAATATTTTGAACAAGCAATAGAACTTGAGCCAGGCTATGCCCTTGCCTATTTGGGAGTGGCTGAATCGTACGCAGTGATGGCAGACTGGGGATATATGCAAGTTGAAAAAGCGACAATAAAAATTCGTGAATATGACAGCAAGGCGCATGAACTGGATTCTACTCTCACCAACAATCACTTTACCATGTTATACATTTCAGGTCTGGAATGGAACTGGTCGAACGCAATGACTGAAGGCCAGAAGGCATTAGAGCATGATCCGAAATCCGCGAGGGTTCATCACATGTACGGGTTCTCCAAGATGTTTTTCGGAAATTTTAAGGGAGCCCTTGAACACAACAACATAGCCCGTGAACTTGACCCACTGGCTGTGATTTTCAATTTCGCCCGTGGCTTGATTTTGTACATGGACCGACAGATGGATGAAGCTATTTTGCAATGGCGCAGAGCGCTTGAACTTGATGACAGGTTTGCACCCGCTTATTTTTGGATCACTCATTGCTACGTATATAAGGGAATGCATCTGGAGGCCGTGGAAGAATTCAAGAAATTGCTGATGAAAAATCCAACAACGGAAAATTATGCACCCAGTATTGACAACCTCTTTCAGCAGTCCGGGATTGAAGGCTTCCTTCAGTGGTTAATTAATATTGGCATTGAGTTGCATATAGGGACCTATAACCAGGCCTATCACAAAGCAGTTTGCTACGCTTTGCTAAAAGACAAAGAAAAATCTTTTGAGTGCATCGCTTTGGCTTGTGATCAGCGCTCGTTTAGAGTGGCGATGATAAAATATGACCCAGGGTTTGACAACCTACACGATGATCCTCGCTTCGATTTCTATGTCAGGAAAGTTGGGTTAAATTAGAACAG
>JANNSF010000221.1:0-2516 GCA_031402315.1 bacterium
GCCATCATTGAAGTCCATGAAGATAGTTCCGATGAAGGACGATATATAGTTGCGGACACCGTCACGTCAGACGGTTCCGGTTTTTGGTCTGTTCTACATCAAGCCCGTCCCGGTCAAAAAATTACGGCCATACAGGATAGCGTTAATAACACGTCCGCTTTCTCTTCTCCCTTTACCTCTCCTTCTGGAACTTTTGCGGGCATCATAAGTCCTGTGAATTTCGGATCGGTTGTTTTTGGCGACAGTGTTGATGCCTTCATCAAATTATACGCGGTCAATAACGCTGTGACCATGACCAGTGCGACGAGCAACGGAGCGAACTTCGCGTTTTCAAGCAATTCATTCCCGTCCTCATTGTTTTACGGCGATACGCTTTCGTTTAAGGTCAAATTTAAGCCACAAGCTATCGGTGCCATTGCCGATACGGCGAAAATATTTTCAAGCTCCAATAGTTTGAGTGTGCCTCTTTCAGGAATCGGCCTGGTCAAAGGAACGCTGTTTGCGACATCCCCAATTGATTTTGGTAATGTACTGGCCGGCGATAGCATCACTAAAAAAATCGTGCTAAAATCAGCCACTACGCAAGTGAGAGTGGATGCTATCAGTCTGGCAAGCGGAGCCGCGTACCAGACGTCCGTCGCATTACCTTATACAATCTTCCCCGGATCGGATTCTCTTGTTATCAATGTAACTTTCCACCCAACGACCGTTGGAGTTAAACTTGACACGGTTCGTTTTGTAACGAACGCGGCCAATAATGTGACGGCAGCGCTTTCAGGAGTCGGCTTAGGTCGGACGCTATCTGTTATTTCACCGGTCCCTTTTGGCAGCGTGCTACTTGGCGATAGTTTGACAAAGCAGGTTGTCGTCAAAACTAACATCGGGCAAGTGGTCGTGACGGCTCTTAATCTGGCCGGCGGTTCCGGCTTTAGTGCGAGCACAAGTACAACGCTTCCGGATACTATCAATTCAAGTACAGACTCTATGACGATCATGGTGAAGTTTAAGCCACTGAGCACAGGTGTTAAACTGGATACGATTCGTTTTTCAAGCGATGCCACGAGTAACGTATTTGTTGCTTTAAACGGAACCAGCTTCTTCAATTCTTTTGCGGCGGCTCAGCCGGTAGATTTTGGTAATGTATTTGTCGGTGATACGATTACCCGTCAGGCGATTATCAAGGTCAATTCAGGGTCCGTGATAGTAACCGCACTAAATATTGCCGGTACCAGCGGATTTACAGCGACACGAGCGCTTCCGGATACGATTAATACCGGATCCGATTCGATGATCGTAAATGTAACTTTCCGTCCAACAGGTACAGGCACTAAATTTGATACCTTGCGCTTTACGAGCAATTCAAATAACACCATGGTTGTTCCAATTAGCGCTTCCGTTATTGGCGGAACGTTTGCGTCTATCGCTCCGATTTCGTTTGGAACGCTTTATACTGGGGATAGCTTGGTGAAAGCGGTTGCGGTTCGCAGTTCAGCCGGACAGATCGTTGTAAGTGGATTGCAGCTAAGCGGAGATAATTTTACGGCGACACGAACTTTCCCAGATACTATCAATAAGTTCAGCGACTCCATGGTAGTGAATGTGAAATTTAAGCCTTCAAGCGAAGGATCAAAACTGGACACTTTACGTTTCACCAGCAATGCGTCAAGCCCGTTCTTTGTGATTGTTACCGGATTTGTACTTCAAAATTCGGCGCCCAATGCGTTTAATGTGAAGTCAATTGGCAACAATGAACTCACCGGTAATCTGCGACCGACACTCCGGTGGCAATCGCGTGGCGATGGTAATGGCGATACATTGAAATATCTTGTTGAAATATCGAAGAATGTCTCCATGGCGCCTCTTCTTCAGTCTTTCACCGGTACGCTAGCGACCGATTCATCAGCCGTACCTACCGCCAATTTGGATTCCGTAGGATTATTTTATTGGCGCGTCAAGGCGAGCGATCCACACGGCGCCTCCATCTACAGCAATCAGTCGTCCTTTAGAACGGATGCCAAGAAACCTGTTTTGATTGTCAATTCGTTCACAATTTTGCCTCTTAAAAAATATCTGAACGTCTTCGTAAATTCGAGCAAACCGTTGGTTTCGCGCTCAATTGCATTCGCCTTAAACGGAGTGACCGACACGACCAAGACACTCACCGAGATCCCAAATCAGTTGATTTATAAGACACAATATATTTTGACCGATGCAGGATCGTTTGGAGTTACCGCTAGTGGAAGTGATTCGGCGGGTAATTTATCCACCACGACTAAACTTTATTCAATCGCATCGATTAAGAAGAATAACGTTTTGGCGCTCAAGCACTCCTTCCTTGAGCTTCGCAGTAGCCGCGGCGCCGTAAAGGAGGATGGCTTGGTTCTCGCGAGCGTAGGAGAAATCGAGGAGTCGGAAGGGTTCTTGAGTAAAATCAAAGCTCCGGCCAACTCAAGCGATGAAACCGCGATCCGACCGATCAGCGCCACGTTTGATATTACAGCCACGGTTGAACTTTC
>JANNSF010000222.1:0-36526 GCA_031402315.1 bacterium
ACTCTCAAACGGAGCTCTTGGGGACCAATGCTTTTGAGTTGATCCATCCGGAAGATATTTCGAGGGTGTATACCAATGTCGGAGAATTGCTACAGGAGCCCAATGGCTCTCGGACGGCAGATTTTCGATACAAACATAAAGATGGGTCGTGGCGCTATTTGCAAACGAACGGCATCAATCTGATCCATAATCCGGCCATTCAGGGCTTGCTAATCACTTCGAGGGATATTACCGAAAGCAAATTAGCGGCCGAGGCGCTGCGACAAAGCGAAGAAAAATTCAGGCTATTGGCCGAAAATCTTCCCGGAACAGTCTACTTATGCAATAACGACGACCACCTGAGTTATATTTATCTGAGCGAAAACGTTGAAAAGATCTGTGGCTACTCCGCGGCCGATTTTCTGGAAGGGCGGATCAGTTTTATGAAAATGTACCATCCCGACGATGCTTCACTTATCGAAGCCGTTGCGACGGAGGCGTTATCAAAGAAACAACCTTATAAGCTATCGTACCGGATTCTGCACAAGGACGGTTCGTGGCGCTGGATGCAGGAAATTGGTGCCGGTGTCTTTGATGGGGATAAGATCGCGTACCTCGAAGGATTTATCAGTGATTTTACTGAAATCCGAATGGCAGAGAACGCCTTGCAGGCCAGCGAAATGAGGTTTCGCGCTGTGTTTGATGATTCCGGGATGGGTATTGCCATGAGCAATCTGTCGGATCAGAAATTTGTTCAGACCAACGCCGCGTTCCAAAAAATGATTGGTTATTCGGCGGACGAATTGATCGGCATGTCCTTTTCAGATGTTACCGAAAAAGACGATTTGGAGATGAGCACGCAGTTCTACGATAAATTGAAAAAAGGCGAGTTGTCACGGTATCAACTTGAAAAGCGGTATCGTCATAAAAGCGGCAAAATAGTACGAATTAAGCTCACAACATCCATCATGTTTGATGCGCATGGCGAGCCCCGGTGGGTGGTATGTATGACGGAAGACATCACCGCTCAAAAGGCGATAGAAGACGCCAACCGTGAGCGCGAAGGTCAATACAGAACTCTTGTCGAGCAAGCTCTAAACCCGGTTTACGTCCTGCAAGAAGGACGAGTCGCCATAGTCAATCCGGCGTGGGAAAAGTTATTTGGCTATACGATGCAAGAAACTCAGACCGAGGGGTTTGAGTATCTAAAAATTGTTGCCCCGGAAAGTATGTTGATGGTTCAGGATCGTATGCGGAAACGATCATTGGGCGAAAACGTGCCGAGTAAATACGAGCTCAAGGCCATCACGCGCACCGGTGTGAAATTGGATCTTGAAGTCAATGTGGCCGACATTCTTTGGAATAATCAGCCTGCCATTCAGGGTGTTTATTATAACATTACGGAACGAAAAAAAGCGGAGGCGGAGCTTGGAGAAGAAAAGGAACGCCTCGCGGTCACACTTCGATCCATTGGCGACGGAGTCATAACGACCGATGTTCACGGGCGTGTTGTGCTTATCAATCGGGCGGCCGAACTGCTGACCGGCTGGACACAACAAGACGCATTCGGAAAAGATTTGCAAGAAGTTTTTAGGACGTACGATTCGAAAACAAGAATTCCACGCAACAATTACGCCTCAAATATTTCCCAATCTGACCCGCTCTTAAAGATCACAGATAACACGGCCCTGCTGGGACGTGACGGCGTGGAAAGATTGGTGACCGATAGCGTTGCTCCGATTCGCGACAAAGACTCCGTTTTCATCGGAACTGTTTTGGTATTCCGGGATGTGACGGAAAAACAAAGAATTGAGGAAGAACGGTTTAAGAATATAAAGCTCGAATCGATTGGTGTTTTGGCGGGTGGTATTGCGCATGATTTTAATAATATACTGACCGCCATTTTGGGTAATATTTCGCTCGCCAAGATGGAATTGGATTCGGGACACACCGTCAAAGTGGATGAAATACTGACCCGATCGGAGAAGGCGACCTATCGAGCGCGTGACCTGACGCAACAACTTTTGACTTTCGCTAAAGGCGGTGCGCCCATACGTAAAGTAACCGAGCTTAGCGGACTTCTGAAAGAAGCTTCGGAACTTATGACGCGTGGAAGCAATATCACATGCCAATTCGAATTTGCCCCGGATATGCACAGCGCCGAAATTGACGAAGGTCAGATTACGCAAGTGATGTACAATCTAATTATCAACGCAGTCCAATCGATGCCGACGGGAGGCCGAATCATAGTTCAAACGAAAAATACAAGTCTTTCCGAATTCAATGTTTTGAATATCCCGGAAGGTGACTATGTATGCATTTCGATAAAAGATTTTGGTGTAGGAATTCCCCAAAAAAATCTGACCAAAATTTTTGATCCGTATTTTACGACGAAAGAAAAAGGAAGCGGACTAGGACTCGCCTCCAGCTATGCCATCATAAAAAGCCACGGCGGTACGATACGGGTAGAGTCGGAAGTCGGCGAAGGCGCGACATTCCGCATCTATATTCCGGCTGGCCACGCCACGGTGGAGTCTCCCGTTGAACCCAAAGTGGAGGAAAGTGTTGTTGCAAAAATCTTAGTCATGGACGACGAGGAAGACATACGTGATGTTTGTATTCGATTTTTGTCACGGGTAGGACACAATGTAGATGGCGCGGCGAGCGGAGAAGAAGCTATTGAAAAATACAAAAAATCACTGGCGGCAAGGGAGCCGTACGATATCGTCATCATGGATTTGACAATACCGGGAGCTATGGGAGGAAAGGAAGCCATCGCAAAGCTCAAAGAAATAAATCCGAATGTCAAGGCCGTCGTATCCAGCGGTTATTCCAACGACCCGATCATGGCCGATTACAAGAAATTTGGTTTCGACGCCTACATCATCAAGCCTTTTCGCATAGAAGAATTTCGTTCTATTTTACAAAACATTCTGACCCAAAAGTAAGTTGTCCCGTCAATTTAAGGATCAATCCAACGTAAGTAATAGGGATACTTTCCTCGTTGATTATTGAGGTCCAAATCGGCATATTGATATTAAATAATTCTATCCCGGCAAATTCTGACCATCGGGATAAGAAATGCACCGCTTAACGATTATGATCACAAAATTTGTACTGACGATTTGTCTCATTTATGGGGCATTGCTCAGGGATTCGCTTTTCAGTCAATCGCTATATACTACAGGGACGCCGTTCAATTTATACTTTACCGCTTTCGCCATGAATGTCGGTGATTTTAATCGCGATGGATTTATGGACGTCGTCGCGTCGGGAAAAAACGACCTCGACGGAGCATCGACGATTACCGTTTTATTCGGAAAAGGCGACGGCACGTTTAAAAACAAGGTGGATCTGACGTCGGAGAAATACGCCGTGGATATTCAGGTAGCGGACATGGATAACGATGGGTTTCAGGATATTATTACGGCCAATGATGAAACTCAGCATATTGAAATTTTTATCAATCAGAAGAACGGAAACTTCAAACAAAAGGATGTCATTAGACTAAAAGGTACGCCTACGTTGATCGGTATTGGTGATTTTGACAAAGATGGAAAGAACGATATTGCCGTCGTGATCAAAGAAACGAAAGAAGTGCAACTTTATCGTGGTACGTCCTATAAACTATCAGTCTCAAAGAGTATGGACGAACTGCCCAATCGGATGCGTGTGGATGATTATGCGGGCAATGGGTATGCGAACATCCTTCTTGCCTACGAAAACGCGTCTTATATCTCCCTGTTAAGCGCCGCGGAAAACAAGTCCTTCAAATGGGAATTCAAAATATCAAAAATTGACATGCTCACGACTCCCTCGTTCGCAATTTTGGCGGACGCGGACAACAACAGTTTTGACGACGCTTTTGTTCTTAAAAATTCAACGCACGAATTATTGATTACGACGTCCGTTGAAAACGGCACGCTTCTGGGCAAGCAGTTTACCATGCCGGTACCCAATGGCGTTTCCACACTTTGTATTGGTGATTTTAATAAGGATAAAAAGGCGGATGTGGCCTTACTGGACAAGGACAACGGACAAATTTTGATCTATCTCAATCAAATTCAAACTCCGGCGCCGGAAGCGACATTTTCCACTTCAAAAGTCGCGGTCTGTTACGACCTCAATGCCGAAAAGCCTTCTAGCGGAGATGTCGTCATGTTGGGTACTTATAAGAGTGTGAGTATGATTTTGTATAATTCGTCCGCCCAGCCGGCTCGAAAATACTTTGAATTTGCATCCGATCTTTCGGACGGCGAATTCACGATCGAATGGACAGGAACCGATGAGAACGACGCGGAATTACCAGCCGGAATATATTACTTTTACTATACCCTTGGCGCTATTACGGTCATCAGGACACTTAAGAAATAATCATGCGAATTGTCCTACTTCTATTTATGGGGGTGTCTTCGTTTGCCCAATCGGGTAAAGTCGTCGAATTGCAAAAGGACATAAACGCCCTCCTCAATCAAAAGTATTTAGAAAATAGCGTTTGGGGCATTTCGATTCAATCCATTCAAAATGGCGAAAATCTTTTCTCACTTAATACGAAGCGAAATTTTATTCCTGCGTCAAATCGAAAGATTTTGACGTCCATTTTCGATCTGGTTAAGTTGGGTCCCGATTTTCAATACCGTACCTATGCTTACTTGCAGGGAATTCAAAAGGACAGTGTTTTTTTTGGCAATCTGATTGTTCGCGGTATGGGCGACCCAACACTCTCCGGCCGTTTTAATGAAAACCGGCCAACTGAGGTTTTTGAAGCGTGGGCCGATAGTCTAAAAAAACGCGGAATCAAAATCATTCGAGGCCGTATTGTCGGCGACGATAATTTTTTTGGCGATGACGTTCTTGGCAGTTTTTGGGAATGGGACGGAGAGTCCAATTGGTATTCGGCGCAATTGAGTGGCCTTAGCTTTAATGACAACTGCGTGGACTGGACCGTCATTCCATCAAAGACGAAGGATACGGTAGCCATTAAGTTGTCCCCCAATACAAAGTATTTACACATCAATAACCGCCTTCATTCTGTCGTGTCTCAGGCGGCGGCTAACGGCGCACAAATTACAAGGCGCCGGGCGACCAATATCGTCGACGCGACAGGAAATGTATTTCGTGAAGTAGGCGCACAAAGCGGAAACGTGACGATGGAGAATCCCACGCTATTCACCGTCACGGTATTGAATGAAGTTCTTCAATCTCGCGGAATTCAATCCGATAGTGGCGTTGCGGATATCGATAGTCTGTACGGATTTTCTTATTCAAATAAAGATTCTAACCTTGTGATTTTGGGTACGTACAAATCTCCGAAGCTGGCCGAAATGCTCAAAATCATTAATAAAAAAAGCCAAAATTTTTATGCGGAGCAGATTTGGCGCACCGTCGCCGCACTGGATTCCAATGGTACCGGTGAACACGCCATTGAAATGGAGAAGAAATTCTTACAGGAAATAGGCCTCCGTCCAGACAAGATGAGTCTTTGCGACGGAAGCGGATACGCCCGCGGAAACCTTGTATCCCCCAATGATATTGTCTTAATCCTGAAATGGATTCGTCAGCATAAATACTGGACTGTTTTTAAGGAATCCCTCCCGGTTGCGGGCGAAGACGGTACGCTAAAAAATCGCATGAAGGAAGGCCATGCCTTTCAAAACGCTATTGCCAAAACGGGTTACCTTGACAATGTGAAATCGATATCCGGGTACGTGCGTACGATCGATAAAGAACCTGTAGTTTTTTCAATTATTTGTAATAACTTTACGGCGGATCGCTACGAAGTTGAAAAGGTTCAAGACCAAATTATAGAACTCATTGCAGGATTTTCACGTGAATAGTGCATTACGAAATAATCTCTTTTTCGAAGGCGTTTCAGACGAGGATTTTAAGAAACTCGAAGCGTTGACGCAGGTCAAATCCTTTCCAAAGGATTCCGTTTTGATCAACGAGGGTATGCCCGGCGAAAATTTATATCTCCTGATCGAAGGACATGCGCGAATCGTTCGCATGTCAAAATACGGAGAAGAAATGATCCTGGCCATTCGCAACGCCAATGATTTTTTTGGAGAGATGGCGCTTTTGGATCAGGCGCCCCGTTCCGCGCGTGTCATTACCAACGATGCCGTTTCCGTCGGAGTTATTTCAAAAAGCGCTTTCAATGAAATTATCACGCATCAGCCGCAGGTAGCGATCAATATTTTGAGAATTGTTTCGGCCCGACTCCGTCAAACGAACGATCAACTGAGTGAGGCCATGGATGCGATGGAAAAAATTCACGCCACGCAAATCATGCGCTATCAAAGTCTGTTGGAATTCTCCAAAGTTATCGCCAAAGAAAAAGACTCTATTGCCTTGTTCAACGCGTTACCGGCTTTGGTTCAGACTCAAATCGATTCGGATCAGAGTGCACTCTTTGTCGAAGACGGCGCCGAGATAGTTAGCTATGTTCGCCAGGGTGCCCAGTTTGAAAGGAAAGCATTTCCATCCCTGCAAAAATTTATCCAATTGAAGAAGCCATTGGTCATCGAAAACTTATCGGATGAAAAAGAATGGGCGGCGCTGGACGGCTTTGTTTCGGCTCAGAGTGTTTTGTTGGCACCCATTCAATACGGAAGCCAAAAAGGGCTTCTGGCTATTTTTCTAAATCACCCCTTTCGCTGGACGTATGAGGACCAGGCATTTGTTGCGACCGTTACGTCGTACGTCAGTATGATGTCAAAACACGCATGATGCTGAGAAAAATAATTCTGGCCTTATCCTTCACCGGCGCTCTTTCCGCAAATACCGGATTCTCATTTCTTAAAATCGGCGTCAGTGCACGGCATGCGGCGATGGGAGAGGCCGCTATGGCCATGCCCTCCGACGCCACGGCGGCGTATTGGAATCCCTCCGGTCTTGCTTTCGTAAAGCATAACTCGGCGGTGTTAACCTATAATCGTTGGATTGAAGACACACGCCATCATTTTTTTGCGGCCGACTATCATACCACCATAGGAGTGTTTGCCATCCATTATATTGCGACCGGTGTGGACGGGATCGAACAAAGGGATATTCCATCGGATGAACCGACGGCTATTTTTTCTTCGCACGATGTAGCTCTGGGATTTTCATACGCACGTTTGATTCAAGAGAAGTTAGCCGTAGGTATTACGGCGAAATATATTTACGAGAGGATTCAATCCGACGTTTCGGCATGGGGATTTGATTTGGGTGTTTCGTATAAACCGGATAAAATTTTATTCTCAGCCGCTATTGTCAATTTGGGTTTTTCTAATAAGCTGATTTCTGAAACCATCAAGCTCCCGCTGGGATTGAAACTTGGCGCGTCGAAAGAAGTTTATAACGTCGACGAACATCGTATTTCGGCGGTTGGCGAAGTGGTCCAATACCGCGAAGAAAAAATAAAAATGCAAATGGGTTCGGAATACACGTACGCGGATAAAATTGCCGTTCGCGCCGGCTATCAATTCGCCTACCATGCGAAGTCATGGACCGCCGGGCTCGGAATGAAGTTCAGCAAAAGATTTGAACTCGATTACGCCTACTCGGCCTTCTCGCGTCAGCTCAACGCATCTCACCGGATCGGGATTATTTTTAAACTCTAAGGAACTATGAATATAGTCGTAATTAGCGGAAGTATGCGCGAAAATCGCATTTCTCATCGTGTGGCGCTTCATCTTGTTGCAAAATTAGCGCGTGAAGAAAACATTAATGTCCAATTGGCGGATGTTAAAGAATGGAATTTGCCGGTGGTGCAATCAACTTGGAGATCGCCGGCTGATGTACCTCCGGAATATAAAAAATTGGGCGAAATGATTTTCTCTGCGGATGGATTTATTTTCGTCTCTCCGGAATATAATGGGGGCTATAGTCCGGCGCTAAAAAATCTGATGGATCACTTCCCAAAACAAAGTCATAAGGCTTTTGGTATCGCCACGTCCTCGGATGGGGCCTTTGGAGGGATTCGCGCGTCTCTTGCTTTGCAGCATCTGGTTTACGCTCTTTTCGGGATCGGTTCTCCTAGCATGCTCATCGTACCGCAGGTCGAAAAGAAATTTGATGAAAAGGGAAATCTTTTGGATCCGGCGATGGAATCAAAAGTCCAAGCTTTCTTGACGGAGTTTCTATGGCTGGCAGGGAAAATTAGTACTTAATTATTAATCGCAACGCCGCCAAGCTCGTTAATCAACTACTTTTGCGTCTTGTCCAAATGAGGACTCCTTCGCGAAAAATTCCGTTTTGCCGAGTTTATCTAAAAGTGTTAAGTTTTTAAAAAACAACATGGCTGTAGGTAAATTACCTACAAAAATGTCGCGTTTTTAGGATTGACTTAGCATGAATTATGGCATAAATTAATCTCGTTGAGCAAATCTTAAACCTTAAAAGTCTTAAATCTATCGTTAGTGTGGAAGCGTCTTCTCTAAAAAAGCGTCTTCTCTTTAAAAAGCGACTATAAAGGAGAAAGGAACAATTGAAAGCAATCGAAGAAAACGTAAATGACTGGTCTGATCGGGTACATAAATCGGTTCGAAAATTACAAAGGCAATTTCAGGCTATAGGAATGACTCCAAAGAGGCATATCGAAAACAATCGGCTTTCGGAAATGCTTTCTCTTTTCGAATCTACTTCATCCCTCAGTCTTGAAGATATTGCCTTGAAATGCGGGTATAAAACGTATGGAGCTTTTCAGCAAACTTGTATTCGGCGATTTGATATGTCTCCGAGAAAGTTACTTAAGGAGATAATAGCTAGTGAGGATTCAAAATGATATTGCCGCATATCCGGGTGATAGTAGTTTTCATGTAAGCAAAACTCTAAATTCAAATTTTCCAAGGTTCTGAAACAATATGATCCATAAAATTATTCTTTTATTAGTTTTAACCTCATTCTCCGTTTTTTCACAAGAAATAGATTCCGTGAAAAACACGATGAAAAGGCCGCATAGAGTTTTCGTGCATACAGGCGGAGATGCGCTAGGCTTGTCGTATACGTTTCCCATAAGTGACCGACTTAATCCAAGAATATTGATTCAAACGAGATACGGTTTCATCGCCTCTATCGAAAATCTTTGTAATATGTTCTAGCTATCGGATTTGACTTTTTACAATCATATTGGCCTAGAGGTCAGTGAGGCATCAAGGTATGGATTCGTCTTTGGTATGGGCTACGTATATAGCCTCTCACGACATTTCGATTTCATGATGGAAATCAATTCTTCAACGCAAGAGACTCCGGAAAGAGAGTATGAATTTTCAGAACGTGTGAAATTAAGAGGTGGGATCGGATACAAGTTTTGAAAATCTTATTTCTTCACAAACTCGGCAATCAGTGCATTCGTCGAGCGAAGCCGCTTAGTAAACGTCGAACAAAACGCCCACAAAACATTGCGCGCAAAGGCGTCGTCGGCCATCACGATCTTGATAAACTGACTGTTTTTGACTTCTAATAGCTTGCTGGCCTCTAGAGCCACGACGCCGGCTGAGCGCGGCTCCCCGTCAAAAAGTGACATCTCTCCGAAATAATCTCCGGCTTTCAAAATTGCAACATCTTCCGTAGCCCCGTTTTGAAGCTTTTTTTCGATTTTGACCCGACCTTCAATGATCAAATAAAAACAATCGCCCTGATCCCCTTCCGAGAAAATGACGGCATCTTTGTCAAACTTGCGGCCTGCGGCGACTTTCAGAACTTTGTTAATCTCGCGTGTGTCAAGCCCGTTGAAAATTTCAACGGAGCGAATAAGTTCTTCGAGCTGTTGGACGGAGGACATAAAATTATTTCCTGTTTTCGTAATTTTTCGACATAAAATCCGCAAACGCGGTTTGTTTTTCTTTGATTTTTCTCCACCAGGATTCGTTTTTCACATACCATCCAATAGTTTCGGCGATGGCGTCTTCAAATTTGAATTGTGGTTTCCATCCAAGCTTGGCAATTTTCGAGATGTCTACGGAATAGCGCCGGTCGTGGCCCGGACGATCAGCCACGCGCTTAATAAGGGAATCCGGTTTCTTCAGAGTTTTTAGAATCAAATTTGTTATTTCAACATTCGGCTTTTCATTGCCTCCGCCGATGTTGTAGATTTCGCCGATAACCCCATGATGCAAAACATAGTCCACGCCCGAGCAGTGGTCGTCAACATAAAGCCAATCGCGAACATTCATGCCGTCACCGTAAAGAGGGACTTGTTTATTGTCAATCGCATTGGTTACAAAGAGCGGAATTAATTTTTCAGGATATTGATAAGGGCCGTAGTTATTCGAAGCGCGAGTAATGAGCGTTGGAACCTCGTACGTTTTATGGTAGGCACGCACCATCATGTCCCCACCGGCTTTACTGGCGGAATAGGGACTATTGGGTTGAAGCGGATGGGTCTCGGTGAAGGATCCATTTTCGATCGAACCGTACACCTCGTCCGTAGAAATCTGGAGATAACGCTCGATTTTATATTTTTTTGCCGCCTCAAGCAAAACCATGGTTCCAATCACATCGGTCTCGGCAAAAGAACCGGCCTCATGAATCGATCGATCGACGTGTGTTTCCGCGGCGAAATTGACAACCACATCCACATTCGACACAAGATTTTCAACGACTGTGCGGTCGCAAATATTGCCATGGAAAAAAAAGAAGCGCGGATTTTTTTCCAGATCAATCAGGTTTTCCCGATTGCCTGCATACGTGAGCGCATCCAGCACGATCACGCGATAGGTAGGGTATTTTTTGAGCATGTAGCGGACAAAATTGCTTCCGATGAATCCGGCACCGCCGGTGACAAGAATAGACTGCACGTTTGAGAACTCCGAGATTTGGTTAATAAAATTCGCGTATTATTTTTTAGAAGTCAACAAATACATAACGGCCATTCGAATAGCCACGCCATTCAAGACCTGATCAAGAATGACCGAGTGTGGACCGTCGGCAACCGCCGTATCCATTTCAACGCCTCGATTAATAGGTCCGGGATGCAAAATAGTCATATTCTTCCCGGCTTTATCGAGTTTATCCAAAGAGAGACCGTACTCCTCGCGATATTCACGGAGCGTTGGAAAAAGACCGGCCGATTGTCGTTCAAGTTGAATGCGTAATACATTAAGCGCATCCGAAAATTCGATGGCGTCCGACAATCGGTGAAATACACGGACGCCCAGATCTTCAATTCCCCGAGGCATGAAGGTTGGCGGGCCGCACACGGCCACCTCAACACCGAGCGATTTTAATCCGTAGATATTCGATTTTGCAACCCGGCTGTGGGCAATATCGCCCAGAATAGTGACACGCAGGCCTTTGACGTCGCCGAATTTTTCCTGAAGAGTCAGGATATCGAGCAATCCTTGCGTGGGATGCTCATGCGCGCCATCCCCGGCATTGATCACATGGGTATTAAGGTTTTGCGAAAGGAAGTAGGCGGATCCGGCGGACATGTGACGAATAACAACCATGTCTACTTTCATGGCTTCAATATTCCGGGCCGTATCTTTTAATGTTTCTCCTTTTGTCGTACTGCTGCCGGACGGTGAAAAATTAACGGTGTCGGCAGAGAGTCTTCGCTGGGCGAGTTCAAACGAAATTCGGGTGCGTGTGGAAGGCTCGAAAAACAGATTGGCAATCGTAAATCCCTGAAGCGTCGGGACTTTTTTGACGGGCCGGTTCAAGACCTCCTTAAATGACTTCGCCGTCTCCAAAATGAGTTCGATTTCCTCTTTTGAGACCTCGCGCAATCCAAGTAAGTGACGACTCCGTAATTCCATGCCCGTTGTTTTATGATATTTAGTTCCGCGCGCAATATAGATTTGAATCGTTAGTATTTCAAGAAATATTCCACTTTTTCCTTGCTTTCCAAAAGAGTTTTTCTAAATTTAGCCTGCTTTGGATGAACCAGTAAATTCATTTTTTTAAATAGTTTAAGAAAATTCAAAAGGAGAGAGTATGATCACAGTAAACGTCGGCGACAATGAGCCGTTTGATAAAGCGCTCAAACGCTTTAAAAGAAAATGTTTACAATCGGGCCTGCTTCGCACGCTTCGTGATACCAATCACTACATCAAGCCGAGCGAAAAGAAAAAAGCAGAGCGCCTTCGCGCAATTCGCAAACTCAAAATGATTCTTGCCGAAGAAGGAAACTAGTCTAAAGACTGCATTTTTTTGATGGCTGTCTCTTCTGGGGCAGCCTTTTTTATTGTATGAATTTAAAACGCAAATACTCCATTCTCTCGATTCCGGAGCGTATCCATCCACATCCAGATTACACCGGCAAAGGCGTCACCATCGCTTTTATAGATAGTGGTTTTTATCCGCATCCGGAATTAGCAAAACGAGTCATAAAATTTGTGGACGTGACCAAGGAAAATTTTGAAGAGGAAGACTTCTTGCGAATTACTTCCACATCCTGGCATGGAACGATGGTTGCTTGTGCTGCGTGCGGATCGGGAAGCTGGTCACGAGGCCATTATCGAGGCATCGCGTATGAATCGGAACTCGTTTTGATAAAGGCCTTCGACGGCAAGAAGATTCGTTCGAGAGGAATTCAAAAGGCTCTGGAATGGCTGATCGCCAATCATCTCAAATATAAGATTAAGATCGTAAACATTTCACTGGGAGGTGATCGCAATGAAACCGCTACGTCGAGTTTGATTTGCAAATCGATTCAAAAACTTCTGCGTATGGGAATTACCGTCGTAGCCGCCGCCGGTAACGCGCCTACAAAACCTATTGTGCCCCCGGCCAGTTGCCCAAGTACAATTACGGTTGGCGGTGTAGATGACCATAATTCGCTTACCGAAACCGATTTTACCGACTATGGTTCTACGTATGGATATACTCTCGACGGGCATCTGAAGCCCGAAATCATAGCGCCGGCGAGGCGATTACCCGCGCCGATGCTGCCGGATAACCCGATTTATGACGAATCACTCCTTTTACATACACTGGAACAAACGCCTCTGCCCAAAATAAAATCGGTTTTGTCAAAAACTTTTAAAAAAGCCGGCCTTGATAAATCGTTGACGAAATCAACGCCGGTAGAAATTTTGACGGCGGTCAGGAAGCGTCTTGAAAGCGAAAAATTTTTCTGCCCGCAATATCAGCATGTGGATGGAACCTCCTTTGCGGCGCCCATCATTTCATCCGTCGTTGCGCAAATGATAGAAGCCAATCCACGATTGACGCCGGTTCTCATAAAAATGATTTTGGAAACGACCGCAAAACGTATTGTTTCGCTGGCTCCCGAAAAACAAGGACGAGGCTATATCAACGCTCGCGAATGCGTGGAGAGGGCTTTGGTCGAGACCGAACTTCTCGAATTTGAAAAAACGCCCAAGGTATTGGATGATCGGATTGTTTTTTATTACCGGCATCCGGACGCTAAAAAAGTGTCCCTCGTCGGTGATTTTACGGCCTGGAAACACGATTTGATACTCATGCATGATATCCAGCCGGGAATATGGCGTGCGGATATACCTAGGCTTTCCGATGGATACTACCATTATAAGTTCCTTGTGGATGATTCGCACTGGTTGGAAGATCCTCTCAATCCGATGAAGGCCAATGATCATCACAATGGGCTTAATAGCGTTATCTGGGTTCGGGGAATTCGCAAGCGGGCGCGCGTCGAGTAACACAGCGTCTTTGAAGAGAATAGTTACAAACAAAAGAAAGAAATCATATGCCTTTACGATGCGGAATTGTCGGTCTACCTAACGTCGGAAAATCAACGATTTTTAATGCGCTTACGGCGGCGGGAGCTTTGGCGGCCAATTATCCTTTTGCCACGATCGAGCCCAATGTCGGCGTCGTCACCGTGCCGGATGAACGTATAGATGCGATATCAAAACTATTTAATCCTAAAAAAAGTATTTATACGACGGTCAACTTTGTCGATATCGCGGGGCTCGTGAAAGGCGCCAGCGAAGGTGAGGGGCTTGGAAACCAGTTCCTAAGTCATATCCGGGAAGTGGATGCGGTCGGCCATGTTGTGCGCTGTTTTGACGACGGAGATATCGTGCACGTCGAAGGCAGTGTCAATCCGGCGCGCGATATCGGAATTATTGATACCGAACTTATTTTAAAAGATCTCGAAAGCGTGAGCAAGCGTGTTTCTCAGTATGAGCGTACAGCGAAATCCGGAGATAAAGATGCAAAACTCGCGTTTGACGTCCTGACCAAGGTAAAAAATCACCTGGATCAAAACAGGCCCGTGCGTCAATTGAAACTCGACGATAATGAAAAACCTGTACTTGACGATCTCTTTTTACTGACGAGTAAGCCCGTGCTGTATATTTGTAATGTGAGTGAAAACGATGTCGTGCAGGGCAATGATTACGTAAAGAAAGTGGCCGAAATTGCGAAATCGGAAAATGCACGCATGGTTGTAATTAGCGGAAAAATTGAATCTGAAATAGCCGAATTGCCGGCGGAGGAGCGCAACGCCTTTCTTGAGAGTCTCGGCCTCAAAGAACCGGGCCTTCACACACTCATTCGTGAAACGTATGAGCTTCTGGACTTGGTCAGTTTCTTGACGGCGGGTGATATCGAAGTTCGCGCCTGGACCATCAAAAAAGGCTCGACCTGTCCGCAGGCGGCGGGCGCTATTCATTCCGATTTTGAAAAAGGTTTTATCTGCGCAGACGTCATGTGGTGGGAAGATTTGGTCAAATACAAGACTGAGCAGGCATGCAAAGACAAAGGCCTTCTAAGAACGGAAGGCAAGCAATACATAGTAAAAGACGGAGATGTGATGCATTTCAAGTTCAACGTGTAGTTTTTTAGGTTTGTCAATTTTCCCCTCGTTATCGATAGTCTTTTTGGCACGCAATTTGTTAATATAAACAGTAGATACAATGTTGTATCAAATGTTGATTGAAAAAATTGAAGTTAAGTAATGAAGAAGAGTCTTTTCTTCAGAATTCTGAAGTCAACATTCAAAAATCTGTTTCTCCTTTTTAAGTTTAGGGTTTAAGCGTCACGGTCAATGGGTTCCGTGACGCTTTTTTTATTGTCTTTTTTGAGGATCAATTTTTCCTTTTGACCGGATCACTTATGCCGGATTTGAACAATGGGCGAAACCAGAGGAGCTTTGGGCTATTTTTTCAGAATGTCAATTCTCACTTCAGCAGTCCCGGTTTTTAGCATATCCAGTTCCTTTGCGGCCGCCAGTGTGACATCAATAATTCTGTCACCGACAAAAGGCCCCCGATCCGTGATACGAAGGCGGATCTTTTTGTTATTGGCCAGATTGGTCACGTCAACGATCGTACCGAAAGGAAGGGTTTTATGGGCGGCGGTGAATCCATGCATATCATAAACTTCGCCATTGGCTGTTTTTCTTCCATGAAATTTATCCGCGTAATAAGAAGCCGTACCCGTTAAAGTAGACTCGACGGCAAGACTTGCCGACGGATTTGGATTTGCAGCAGTCGCGTCCTTTGATACATAGATTGGATTTGCAACGCATCCTGAAAGCATGGCAATACAAAAGCTACTGATCAGTATCTTGATTTTCATCTTTGTTCTTATCCTTCTTTTGGCTGTCTTTTTTGTCACGCGGAAGAATCGGCGTAGTTTCCTTTTTTGCATCCTTTTTAAACTTGCCACGATCATCGGATGTTCGATCTTCGTCATCAAACAACCTGTTTTCGTTCGGCACGTGAGTCGAATCCTGCATGAGTTTGTTGAAAATCTCCAACTCCTTTTCGTTGAGTTCCATATGGGTCGTATCGATGCCCTTTAAAGTTGTGTCCGAAATAGTAGTGTTTGAAACCGGATCCAATTTTTCCTTCACCGACAATTTTGGTTTTACAAAAGCAGTGTCAATTGAAAATCCCACGGAATCCCCTTTAAGTCCCACCCTTTTCCGATAGGCTTCAATTTTGGGCCCTATTTTTGAAGTATAGATTGAATTAGGCAATCCGTATTCGAGCGAACTGTAAAACTTGAAGGCTTTTTCCGCGTGGTCCGCCCGTTCATGAATGAGTCCAAGCATAAAGAGTGCCGGCCACTTAAAGCGTGTAGTGTCACCGAGCGCCACATTTCTATAGTGCTTTTCCGCATCATCAGGTGAAACGGCGAGAAGGCTCTGCGCGAGTTCAAATTCTTTCTTATATAAATCTCCATCTAATTCCGCAAGACCGAGAATTTTCCTGCCTATAGGGGCCAGACGGCCGTGAGGAAATGATTCGTACGCTTTTCGGTACCCGGCGAGACTCGACAATGAGACTTCTTCAATTCGCGCAAGTCCGTAAAGAGCAATTTCGCAGGCGAGGGAATCCTCTGTCTCACCCAAAACGGCTTGATAATAAAGTGCGGAAGAATCATACATTTTGAGATCGTTGAAGAAATATTCCGCCAGATCGATATAGTTTTCGGCGATGCGCCGTTTATAATCTGTTATTTGAGAATTTATGCTGTCCGCATTCTGGATTTTTAAAATCAATTCCCATTCGGCCTCAAGTTCCTTCTTCCGGTTCTCGACAAGCGCATTGGCGATTTTGACGGACCTCACTTCCTCCGAAAGCAATTCCTGTTTTTGTGAGCCGACCGTTCTTTGATCTTCAGGAAAACCTTCGCGTGATTCATCTTGAAAAACTTTCTTTTCATTTGATTTGACTTCGGAAGAAGTCACGGAACTGTCCCCGATAGACGTACCGACAACGTCTGTCATTGCGCTATCCCGGTGGTCTCGCCGCCATACCAGCCGATCAATTAAACGGCGGTTTTCACGAATAGACCAAGATACAAAATTAATTTTTTCAATATACTCCAGTCGCATTTTTGCGAGAGGCGAATATTTCTCAGAAGGGTAACGTGTATTGACGAGCGTATAATATTTGAGTGCCAGTTGGGCATTCGGCTTAAAACCGTGCCCTTCCTGCAACGAATCATTCATCCAGCCTAAAAAATAAAAACAATCGCCGGCGCGGGGCGAAGTCCGGTACTCGTCTAAGACATGGTTGTATTGCTTTTCGGCCCGTACGTATTCTTTCTTAAGGCGGAGCATTTCCGCAATCTCAAATTCGATCGATGGAAAATAACTCCGATATTGCGGATCACCAACCAAAGCATCTAAAAGTGAAATAGCCTGCTCAAACTGATTGTTAGACTTTAGGGTTTGCGCGATGGCGTATGAAACCTGAAACCGCTCGGAGGGGTATAATTCCATATCGTAAATTTTATAGAATCCGTCGCGAGCTAGTTTGTGATTGCCAAGCTGGTAGTAACAATAAGAAGATTTAAAAGTGGCCGTCTTAAGAAGGCTTTTCTCTTTGGCCTTTTCTTCCGCGCGGAGGAAGTATTCCAAAGACACACGAAGATTATTGTCCATCAGTAGGATATCACCCAGCAGAATAAGGGCTTCGGCCTCCTCGTCCGGTTTTGCGTGAAGCGCAGGAATCTGTCGAAGTGCGTCTTCGGCCTCGGAGTATCGTTCCAGTTTTATCAGAGTTTTGCCATACCACAGTTTAGCGTCCGTCAAATAGGGACTGTCCGGATACCGAGTCATAAAAACTTCAAAACGGTTTCGAGCATCGAGATAGTCGTTTCCGATCCCACGAAGATAATAGGCCTTGGCCATCAGAAGGATTGCGTTTTCAACCCACGAGCTGGTCGGATGAAGAACAACGACCTTGTTGGTTTTTTCAATGGCCACGTCAAAGAATGGAGTAGCCTCACCGGATGGTATGGATGAATCGACCGTGAAAACATCCTTCGTCAACTCCGGCCTTACATTTTGTTCGCGGTTCTGTTTGCGGGCACGATTTGCCGCATCCACGCCACGCTCGTACGATTTTCGCGCATTGTAAAATGTGTTAAAAAACGCACAGCCATTGAGCGTAAGAGCAATCGCAAGTATAATCGTTTTTTTCATTCTGAACATTCGACCTTCAGGCCATCGTAGGCCAGATAGACATTTTTTGGCAAAATTTCAGAGACTTTTGCATGCATAAAGTCGTGTGAAATGTGGATGAAATAAGTTTGCATCGGGCGTATCCACGCAACCGCCTCGAGCGCTTGCTCCAGATTGAAATGCGTCGGATGATCTCTAAAACGCAGGCAATCTAATACTAAAACGTCGCAATTCCTGAAATGTTCTCGGGAAGTTTCCGGGATTCGACTACAATCGGTTGCATAAATCAGGTTTCCGATGCGGTACGCATTGATAGGGAGTGTTCCATGAAAAATTTCGATCGGTTGAACCGCTATTCCAAAAACATCAAATCGTCGGTCCACAATGTTGAAGTCAATCATCGGGATTCCTCCCGGCATTTCCGGATAGTCTGAAAAATAAGAATAGACCTCTTTGAGTTTTTGAATCGTTAGTTCATTGCCATAACAAGATAGTCGCTTGCGGGTTTTTCGATTGAACGCGCGCGACTCATCCAGGCCAAAAATATGATCCACATGATGGTGCGTAAAGAGAATCGTATCCACTTCATCAATGTCGAACTCTAGGCACTGATGGCGTAAGTCAATCGAGGCATCTATCAATATTCTCCGTCCGCCTACCGTGACAAGCGCGGATGTCCGAAACCTCTTATCGCGCGGATCTTCAGAGAGGCATGTGGAGCACGAACATCCGATCATAGGGACGCCATGGGATGTGCCGGTTCCCAGGAATAATACTTCCATAGTCTAGTGAATCATTCCCGGGATATCGGCGCGCGTAGCGCTTATCACATTGGGAACTTTACGCAAGCGATCTAAAATCATCGTGAGATGAGAAATATTTCGCACTTGAATTGTGAATGTATTGATCGTCTCATTACCCGTTGTTCTCATTTCGGCGCTGACAATATTGGTGTCGGCAGAGGAAATTTTTTCCGTAATATTGGCCAATAGGTTCTTCCTATCATGACCGACCACGCGTATCTGAACCAAGAAGTTTTTTGTATCGTCCACCTGCCAGCGCGCCTGAAGAGCCCGTTCCGGCTCCTTCTTAATGGCCTCTAGAATGTTGACGCAATCCTTTCGATGAAGGTTAACACCGCGACCGCGTGTGACAAACCCCATAATGTTGTCGCCGGGTATGGGGTTACAGCATCGTGCGAAGTGAATCATCATATTGTCAACCCCGCTGATCACAATATTCTTAGAATCGGACGAACTGCGCTTGATGAATTTCTTGATAAATGACTTTTCAGTCTGAGGAACAAATTTTGCAGCTATTTTTTGAGCGACGCTTTGAGCGGAAGTATTTCCTCGACCAATGGAGGATAACATGGCATCCTTGCTTTCAAAGCTCAATTCCCTCATCAAGGCTTCCAATTCGAGATCAAATTCCTTAATAGGTTTTTTTGGCATTAAGGAGCGGAATTCCTGATCCAGCAGATCGAGCCCCAATTGAATACTCTGCTCGATTTCAATGGTTCGAAAGTAACGTTTGATATGCGCTCGGGCTTTTGTGGTCTTGACAATTTCGAGCCAATGCACACTGGGCGTCTGATGATCGGAAGTCAGTATTTCCACCAAATCGCCACTTTTCAATTCGCTATGGAGTGGAATCATTTTTCCATTCAGTTTTGCCCCGATGCAGTGGCGCCCCACTTGGGAATGCACGGCGTACGCAAAGTCGATGGGGGTGGCTGATTTGGGTAGCGTCACAAGATCGCCTTTGGGCGTAAAAACAAACACTTCATCCTGAAAGAGATCGATTTTCAAATCTTCCAGGAATTCGCCCGGATCCACATGATCCTTCTGCCGCTCAATGAGTTGCCGGATCCAACCGATTTGCTTATCGAGGGCATCGGCATTAGGCATATCGTCTTTACCTTCTTTGTATAACCAATGCGCCGCGATACCTTCTTCGGCAATGTAGTGCATATCTCGTGTGCGAATTTGAATCTCAATCATTTTACCATCCGGCCCAATAACCGTCGTGTGAATACTTTGATACCCGTTGATCTTTGGGACGGCAATGTAGTCCTTGAAGCGCTCCGTTACCGGAGTGTAAGTATTATGAACAATGCCGAGGGTCTGGTAACATTCGCTGCTCTGATCGACGAGAATGCGGATAGCGAGTAAGTCATAAATTTCTTCAAACGGCTTCCCTCTTTTTTTCATTTTATTGTAGATGCTAAAAAAATGTTTAGCCCGTCCGCTGATGGCGGCATTCAGTCCGTCCTTTTTTAATCGCTCTTGAAGCGGCAATGCAATGGATTGAATATAAGTTTCCCTTTGCTCGCGTTTTTCTGTAATACGCGCCATTAAATCCGTATAGGCCTCCGGCTCAAGAGTTTTTAATACCAGATCCTCAAGTTCCCATCGAATCCTGGCCATACCAAAACGATGGGCCAATGGCGCGTACACATCACGGGTCTCAATCGCGATGCGTTCCTGCTTTTTCGGCGGCAGCGAACTGATGGTGCGCATATTGTGAAGGCGATCTGCAAATTTGATCAAGATCACACGTACGTCTTTGATCATGGAGAGGAGCATTTTTCTAAAATTTTCGGCCTGCTTGATTTCGAGGCTACCGAATTCGAATCCGCTTATCTTAGTCAAGCCATCTACAAGCAAGGCCACGTCCTCGCCAAAACTCTTAGAAATGTCGTCGTACGTTCTAGTTGTATCTTCAACGACGTCATGCAGATAGGCCGCAACCAAAGTCACGGTATCCATTTTTTGTTGGACAAGGATTTTGACGACTTCATTAATATGATCAAAATAAGGGATACCTGATTTCCGTGTCTGCCCGCTGTGCGACTGGTAGCTGTATTCGTAAGCCGATTTCAGAAAATCACACTGGGTATTCTTGCAGTAGGAAGAATAAACATCGCAGATAAAGTCAAATTCACGATCGTAATACTCTTTACTGTGCGCGGAAATGGGCTTTGCGTTTTGGTGCTCGGCGATCATAAAGGGTATATAGCTTTCATCTTCAAAATATATTGGTTAGAAGCGCTTTTAACAAGCCAATAATGGGTTTGGAACAAATCTTGATTTTTTAAAACAAGCGTTGTATTATTCTATATAAAAATAAAGGAGTTTTCTATGAAGAGTTTGTTGCGCTCTGTCATATGGTCACTTAGCGTTTCCCTGATCTTGGTTTCTTGTGAAACCAAGAAAGAGGAAATAACCCGTGAAGTTACTCCACCCAAAGATTCTGAAATAATGGTTCCGGGACTCACATCTGAGGAACAACAAATCTACAAAGAGGGGCGTGATTTGTTCTTCACAATATTTACCATAGACGATGGTCTCGGACCGTTTTTTGCGGAAGCGTCCTGCGGAAAATGTCATGATGGCGCGGGCCGTGGGCCCGGTAAAGTATTACGCATTGGTCGTACCGTCAACGGGGCGTTCGATCCTCTTGCACAGTTTGGCGGACCGACGATGCAGTTTCGAAGTGCTTTGAAAGGCGTCAATCCGGAGAGTGTTCCACCCGAAGCGCAATTTGTGCAATTTCGCGCCGCACCGGCCATGTTTGGGCGTGGTTATATTCAAGCCATACCAAACGCTACGATCTTGGCGAATGCTGACCCGGATGATATCAATCAAGACGGCATTTCCGGACGACCTAATTATATCATCATGAGTTTTATCGGATCGCCGATTAATCCGGAGCTGGGGCGCCATGGCATCAAAGCCCAAATGTCACGCATTATTGACTTTGCCGACAATGCGTTTTTACATGATTTGGGCATGACCTCACCCATGCGGCCTTTTGAATTGACCAATCCTAATGCGAAAACAGCCGTCGATAAAAAGAGTGGTGTTGACGTGACACAGGATCAAGTCGATAAGGTGGAAAAATTTATCCGCATGAGCGATTTCCCGCCTATACTGCCGGAGACGGCGGAGGTAACGGCCGGAAAAAACCTATTCATGAATATCGGCTGCAATAAATGCCATATTCCGTCGATGACCACCGGAGAAAGTGATATTGCGGCCGTTAGCAATAAAACCGTGTTTTTCTATTCTGATTTCCTGCTTCATGACATGGGGGCGGAATTATCGGATGGAACTTTGGACGGTGATGCAAAGCCACAAGAATTTAAGACGGGAAGTCTGCGTAGTCTTCGTTTTTTTAAAGAATTTCTGCATGACGGTCGTGCGACAACCTTGGAACAATCTATTTCATTGCATAATGGAGAAGCCGCATCCGTGCGGAATTCATTTATTAACCTATCAAAAGCGGATCGTGATAAGATCGTGGCGTTTCTATTGACGCTGTAACGTTGACGTTCTACAAAAAGGAATAACATGCGCTCTTTATATAAACTCGTTGGAGTCGTTATTTTGTCATTGGTAATGGCCCTGTCGTGCGATAGCAATAGCGGCTCGGCTTCAGGCCAATTCAGCGGCATTTACTTTGGTCGTGCACCTCGTAAACTCAGGGACAATCAGGGATATTTTGAAATGTGGCTTGCTTTCCCAAAAGCGGGCGGAGGAAAAGAATGGGTAAGTATTTTAAAATTTGATCGTGTGGAAGGAACAAACCGCCCCTTTTTGAATGACGTACCTTCTACTTTGGTGAAGCCGACTCGCGACCTGGACTCTGTTATTTCTGCAGCCGTTTCGATAGAGCTCGAAAATGATCCGGATCCATCAAAGCCGAATCGTATTTTTATGAGCGGACCGTTTGATGGAAATACGGCGAGCTTGGAACTGAGCGGCGCGGATGCACTTAACTTTGATTTAACAGATACCAGCATTATTCGAGGTCAATTTGTGTTGGCGACGCCTTCGGATTCTATCGCGGGGAATGATGCGAGCGGTGCCTGGTTTGTCAATGCACCTATCGGAACCCCCGGAATCGGCCCCGGCTTGAAGTTGCCAACTTTGCCTCAAGGATTTTCCTATGAAGGATGGATTGCGACGCAATCCGAAACGGTTTGTATATCGACGGGTCGATTTACCCGTGCGGATCGAAAAGATACAAGTGGAGCAGGTCCTAATGGCGGAGGTGCGGCCATTCCAAATGTTCCTGGAGAAGATTTAGTGTTCAATCGCTCGAATGCCTATGTACAAGGCCGCACGGTTTCAGAATCCGTCAAAGCGGCGTATCTGGATACGTTCAAATTTCCAATTGCGATCAATCGCACCATTGTGAAAAATCCAATCAAGAAACCCGATCCGTCGATTGGACAAAAAGATTATTGGGATGTTGTCGTGAGTATTGAGCCAGAGCCGGATAACGATCCTTATGAACCTTTTGCAATTTTCCCGCTCGTCAAATTTGGCCCCATTTTTGAAGCGCCTAATACGGTCATTAATATGACCAATTTCAGCGGCGGGGTGGCGCAGTTCATCACGATTGACGTGAGCAAGTTTTAACCTACCGTAAAATTTTTCTAATTGCCAAAGAACTCCGCGCCGATTTGTGCGGAGTTCTTATTATAAGAAATCATGAAGCTTAGCATCACGCTCGACGAAGAAACTTACGAATTGGACAGTAAGGAATTTACCGACCTCTCTATACCGATGTTCTTTGACGGCGCGCAACCCAATCTTTATGGAGTCGCAAAAGCATCCGCAAGGGCCTATGAGGACGGTGAATTTGTAGGAGATACGCGGCGCGGGGGAAGTTGTAATTTTGAGACGTACACGCTGAATCCTCATTGCAATGGCACCCATACGGAATGTGTGGGCCACATCGTAAATCAACGTATTGCTATTGCACAGGTTGTCACGGATATTTTGATACCTACCACGCTCATTACCGTGGAGCCGGAAATTGCAATACATACCGCCGATCGTTACGATCCTTCATTTGGAGAAGACGATTTGGTAATCAGCGCTAAAAGTTTGTTTTACCAATTGCAGCATGGAGATCGGGCTTTTCTTGAGGCGGTCATGATACGTACAACACCCAACGAAACGTCCAAAAAACAACGGGACTACACGGCATGGCCCGCACCATTTTTCACGCATGACGCCATTAAATATTTATTGGATATCGGCGTTCGACACCTTATCACCGACACCCCATCGATCGATCGAATGCGCGACGAGGGAAGACTTTCTTCACATCATATTTTTTGGGGAGTTCCACAAGGCTTTCATGAATGTGACGCGAAAATTCACTCAAACAATACGGTGACAGAGATGGTCTATATTCCGGATGAAATAAGGGATGGAAATTATTTCACCACCATTCAGATTCCGCCATTTGTTGCGGATGCCGCACCCAGTCGAATATTGATTCATCCGATCGTCAAATCGGAAGACTTCAAATGAAATTTGAAAAAAGTGAATCGTTTGCCATTTCGTTGGATCAAAACGATCCGCTGCGTGAATTTCGTGCTGAATTCCACATTCCTAAAATGGATGGAAAAGAGCATCTGTATCTGTGTGGCAATTCGCTCGGCCTTCAGCCCAAATCGACCAAAGCCGCCATTTTGCAAGAGTTGTCGGATTGGGAAACGTTTGGCGTCGAAGGGCATTTTCATGCTAAAAAACCATGGATGGCCTATCATGAGTATTTGAATGAAAAACTTGCGCGTATTGTTGGCGCCAAATCCAGTGAAGTCGTCGCCATGAATTCCCTAACTACTAATTTGCATTTGCTGATGGCGTCGTTTTATCGCCCTACAAAACTGAGGCATAAAATTGTGATAGAAACAAGTGCGTTTCCATCGGATCAATACGCCGTAGCCTCGCAATTAAGGTTTCATGGGTATGACCCGCATGAAGCGATGATCGAATTGGCACCGCGACCGGGCGAAGACGTTTTGCGAACCGAAGATATTGTCGCATGGTTTGACAAAAACGGCAGTGAGGTCGCCCTCGTCTTAATGGGCGGTGTGAACTATTACACGGGTCAGGCCTTTGATGTTTCTGCGATCACGAAAGCGGCTCAGGACAAGGGCTGCTTCGTTGGATGGGATATGGCCCACGCGGCGGGCAACATCCTACTTAAACTTCATGAATGGAACGTGGACTTTGCGGCATGGTGCTCTTACAAGTATTTGAATTCCGGTCCCGGCGGAATTGCCGCCGCATTTGTTCATGAAAAACATCATGCCTCGGCTTTGCCTCGATTGGCCGGATGGTGGGGACATGATAAATCCTCACGCTTTACCATGCCACGCGATTTTGTTCCTATCCAAACGGCGGAAGCATGGCAATTATCCAATCCGCCAATATTTCAGTTGGCTGCCTTCGACGCGTCACTTGAAATATTTGACCGGGCCGGCATGAATTCCCTTCGAAAGAAAAGCGAGGACCTGACAAGTTATCTGGAGTTTTTGTTGGAAAGCATTCCTAACAAATTATTCAAAATTATTACGCCTAAAGAGAAAGCCCATCGTGGATGCCAATTATCGCTTCAGTTTACAAGCGGCGGTAAGAATTTCTTTGAAAAATTATCACGAGCCGGTGTGATAGCAGATTGGCGTGAACCGGACGTCATTCGCGTGGCTCCGGTACCACTCTATAATTCGTTTCTTGATGTTTGGAATTTTAGCCGGTTCCTATAAACGAAGTTTGCAAGTAGCGCGTTAAAACGTACAATGAAAGAATTAGCAATATGAAAAAGCCCATTACGATCGTTGGTGCGGGCCTTGCAGGCTCACTCCTTTCGGTTTACCTCACCAAACGGAGTTACCCCGTAGAGATTTTTGAACGCCGACCCGACATGCGAAAGACTGCTGCATTGGCCGGCCGGTCGATCAATCTCGCGCTGTCCGTTCGGGGCATCCATGCCTTGAAGGAGATCGGTCTTTATGAATCGGTCGCGCCTATCACCATTCCCATGCGAGGGCGCATGATGCATGCGATCAATGGTGATATGAATTTTGTGGCGTATGGCAAAAACGAATCCGAGGTCATTTATTCCGTTTCAAGGGCGGATCTCAATATGAAACTCATGACGCTGGCGGAATCCCATGGTGCGAGGATTAATTTTAATCAACGATGCATCGGTATGAATTTTGAAACTCGCGAGCTCGCTCTTCTTGACGAAGAAACACAAAAAGAAATGCGCCATCCTACGGCTACCGTGATAGGCACCGATGGATCGGCATCGGCCTTACGAATGGAAATGCAAAAAACGGGGCGATTCAATTTTTCTCAGGAATACATAGAACATGGTTATAAAGAATTGACGATACCGGCATCGGAACACGGTACTTTCCAGCTTGAGAAAAATGCGCTTCACATTTGGCCTCGCAAAACGTACATGCTTATCGCCCTCCCTAATATGGACGGGAGCTTTACATGTACACTTTTTTTGCCGATGGAGGGCGAATTGAGTTTCCATTCATTGGATTCTTCTCAAAAAATCCGAAGTTTTTTTGAGGCGCAATTTGCCGACGCGTCGCATCTCATGCCGGATTTGGAAAAAAACTTTATTCAGAATCCGACCGGAACACTGATGACCGTTCGATGTTTTCCCTGGAGCGTCGGCGATCGCGCACTTTTGCTTGGTGATGCCAGTCATGCGGTCGTGCCATTTTTCGGGCAAGGCATGAATTGTTCATTTGAAGACTGTACCGTATTAAACGAGTGCATTGAACGGAACGACACGAACTGGAATAAGATTTTTTCCGAGTTTCAATCGCTTCGAAAGGCCAATACCGACGCGATTGCCAACTTAGCGGTTGAGAATTTCATCGAAATGCGGGACTTGGTAGCCGAACCAAAATTTCTTTTGAAGAAACGAATTGAGCATGCTCTGGAGGAAAAATTTCCGGAACATTTTGTTCCAAAATACGGCATGGTGTCCTTCCACAGGCTTCCGTATTCTATTGCGCTTGATCGGGGGAAAATTCAGGATGAGATACTGGAGTTGCTTGCAGAAGGTATCGATCACGTGTCAAAATTAAATCTTAAAAAAGCAAAAAAACTTATACTTGAAAAACTACCGATTTATCCGATACGCTAATTAGTGGTTTTTGATTCGGTATCACCAATAAAGCCTCTTGTAAAAAAGTTTTTTTCGTACCATTCCTCGGCAAAAACTTTGATTATAGCCGAAGCCGGAATAGCGATTAACAGACCAAATACTCCTAACAATTTCCCAAAAACAAAAAGTGAAAAAATCAGGAGTACCGGATGCATTCCGAGTTTTTCACCGATGACTTTAGGGGAAATAATTACCATGTCCAAAATCTGAATGATGAGAATCACCAGCATGATTTTTAGAATCGCAGACTCCGGGGCCGGGTTTATCAGCCCAATCAAAACGCCCAGAGCAAATGTCAAGATCATACCGACGTATGGAAAAAGGCTGAAAAATCCGGTGAGCATCGCCATGACTAGGGCGAATTCGATACCCATAACCGCAAGCACAATCCAGGTCAGGAACATAATCACGCCTGATGCGAGGAGTTTACCACGGATATAAAGCGTCAAAATGGTATTGATCCTTCCGTATATTTTTTCAAAACGATGACGATGTCTTTCGGGCGTACGGTCTTTCAAGTACGCGAGATTTTTGTCAAAATCCCGAAGGAAATAGAACGTTGCAAAAGGAATTAAAATCAAATTCAGCAGTTGGGTGATTAAAGAACCAAGACCCGAGCTTATGTTCGTCGCGCCTTCGGTAAAGTATCGCATCGTATCGTCCATTTTCTTGATACTCTCCGTTTCCATCAAGGCGAAAAGCCGATGAACATCAATGCCCAGCGACTGAAGAAAACCGAGAGAGTCCGGATTGAAAGATCGTTTGAATTGCTCGTAGGACGGCAGTGAACTCGTAAGCGCCAAAACTTCACTGGTAAATTGAGGAATAACCAAAAGCCCAAAAAGCACAAGGGTGCCGACAATAAATACTGTAACCACCAGAATACCGGTGGTTCGTGATAATTTTCGGCGCTCAAAGAAATCTGCTAAAGGATCAAATAGATAGGCCAGCGCAAATGAAATTACGAACGGCGTGATAATATCCTGGAGATAGTGTACCGCCCCGATCATCGACAGCGTAAATATCAAAGCCATCAAAACACGAATGGACTTTTCTTCACGGAACGGCATGAGGAATGCCATCAAAAGTACGGATAGAACAAACGGCGAAAAAACATCCTTGATGGCAAAAAACCATACGCCAAAAATAAGGACAAATACGGCGGTAATAAGTAAAGAACGGGATTCAATATTCATAAAAAAAATTTAACCATGAAAAAGGTGAAATGACATAAAAAACATCATTTGATAACTACCATTTCTGATTGGCAGTCATCTGAAAAAATGCTAATTTTAGTCGGTCAAAAAAAATTGAGGATCCACCATGAAAAATAATACATCAAAGACGGCTAAAGCTTGTTTCAAGCATATAGGTGGGAAGCTTGGAATGCTAATGATGGAATGCTTCATCGAAAAAGGCTGGCTAGCCAAAAATAATCCCTCGGACAAGCACTATATTATTACAAAAAAAGGCGATCGAGAGTTCACTAAACTTGGAGTTGATCTCGCGCTTATTAAATCGGAAGAAACAGAAAAGGAAGCACCATGGGTATTAATAAGGTAATTGTGAGGGAAAAATTAGATCAGATCACCGACTATTGGAATCCTCGCATTGTCGGCGAACTTAATGGTCAGCATTTGAAATTGGTAAAATTCCAGGGCGAATTTGTCTGGCACAAACACGATCATGAGGATGAGATGTTTCTTGTTATACGCGGATGCTTTGATATGGAACTGCGTGATAAGACACTGTTGCTTGAGGAAGGTGAATTTGTGATTATTCCTAAGGGAACAGAACACCGGCCGGTCGCCACGAGCGAGGTTCACGTGATGTTGTTTGAGCCCGCATCAACGTTGAATACCGGCGATATCGAATCCTCCGAATTCACAAATAAGGCACTGGAAAAAATATAGATATCGCATATTACGCTCTTTCAATTCGGCAAATATAGCAACATGCCTCCGAATTCCGCGCGTGCAAATACTCAACTTCAGGGTGCCGTTCAAAAATCCTTGGAATGAGTTGATCAATGTCCCTGTCTCCGACCAGCTTCGTGTAGACCATTTTTTGCTCCGCGCTATAGCCGATTAGCGATAATGGAAAATTCTTTCGATCGGCCTTTATTTCCGGTGGAAATTCATGTGTGTTTTTGTACTCCTCAACCTCAGTCGCGTGAATAAAAATAGGTCCCGGTTGATTGAACGCATTGCCAATGTCAAACGGGCTGTGGCCTAGAAGGATTCTCTTGTCGATACCCGGCTTAAAGGCCTTCAGTGATACTCTGCAGGGACCATAGCCGGTTGCAACTTGTTCAACGACATCGTATCCAAAAGCGTCTTTTCGTTGGGTTCGTATTTTTTCAGCAAAAGTTTTCGAAAGCGGGATGATCTTAAATCTGTGCATAAATTTCCTTTAATGATGGGATGTGATTTGAGCCGCTTCCCAGCCGAGCATGGCGGCTTTACGCCCGCTTCCCCAATGGTATTCTCCGGTTATTCCGTTGGACTTGATAATGCGATGGCAAGGAATCAGGTAGGCAACAGGGTTGTGGGCAATGGCCGTTCCAACGGCGCGTGATGCCCTGGGGTTTGAAATGCTCTCGGCGATGGAAGAATAGGTCCCGATACTTCCAAACGGTATCTGCAAAAGCGTTTTCCATACTTTAAGTTGAAATGGCGTTGCTTTGAGATGAAGCTTTATTTGATCGATATCGTGCCAATTGCCGGAGAATACTTGCAGCGCTTTGGCTTGATGGGCGTCATGCTTCCGGATAAAAACTGCATTTGGGAAGCATAGTTGGAGTTCCTCAAAGGCTTTCTTTTCGCTTTCGCAAAAAGCCAAGTGACAAATCCCTTTTTCCGTGGATGCAATGATGATGCGGCCAAAGGGGGAATTCGAATACTCAAAATTAATTTGCAACGATTCACCGCCGCTTTTATAATCGCCGGGTGTCATGCCTTCGATCGATACAAAAAGATCATGCAGCCTGCCGGTTCCCGAAAGGCCGGTTTCAAAGGATACGTCCGCGAGAGAATGATTCTTTTTTAATAGATTTTTCGCATATTCGATGGACAGAAACTGCAGGAATTTTTTGGGACTAACACCGGCCCATTTTTTGAACATGCGTTGAAAATGAAAAGGGCTCAGGTACACCTGTTTTGCGACCGCGTCTAATTCAGGTTGTTCCTGAAAGTGGTCTTTTAAAAAGACGATGGCTTTTTCTATGCGTTCGAAGTCTGTTATCATGCGCTAAACGTACAACCGAAAATCGCTCAAGTAAACCCGAATCTTGCTATCTTCAAAGACGCCGGAATAAATTTAAGGTCTACGATTCATGAATATCAATGAATTTGGAAAGAAAGCTATTGACGAATCAAATACCGACAAAATGCCGGTAATTTTCGTCGGACACGGTAATCCGATGAATGCGATTACGGATAATGTTTACCGAAAAGGTTGGGAAGAGATGGGCAGGAAATTGACCCGGCCCAAAGCGATTTTGTGCATCTCCGCTCATTGGTTGACCCATGGAACGGCCGTGACCATGATGGACAAGCCAAAAACCATTCACGATTTTGGAGGTTTTCCGGATGAATTGTTTGCCGAGCAGTATCCTGCGCCGGGTGCGGTGGATTATGCAAAAATGACCATCGAAAATATTCAGTCCACCAAGGTGCATGAAGATTTTGAATGGGGCATGGATCACGGTGCTTGGTCGGTATTAAAAAATATGTATCCGAAAGCCGATGTTCCTGTTTACCAGATGAGTATTGATTATGCCCGGCCTCCTCGGTATCACTACGAGCTCGCTAAGGAACTTTCCTTTTTAC
This sequence comes from bacterium, assembly GCA_031402315.1. Taxonomy (GTDB): domain Bacteria; phylum CLD3; class CLD3; order SB21; family SB21; genus JANNSF01. The sequence continues at coordinate 30,640 of JANNSF010000222.1, forward strand.
GAAGGAAAGGCGTCTTGATTGTGGGGAGCGGTAATGTGGTTCATAATCTGAGCCTGATCAGCTGGAACAATGACGCTAAATCGTACGACTGGGCAATCGAATTTGATACACTCGTCAAGAAAAGCATTGAGGACAATGACCCAACGCCGCTGATCGAGTATCAAAAACTGGGGCAACTCGCTTCCCTCGCCCATCCCACCAACGATCACTATCTTCCGCTCATGTACGCGCTTGGGCTTCGGGACAAAACGGATCAATTCCGGTTTTTTAATGACACATTTGATCTGGGCTCTGTGAGTATGAGGAGCATTATTTTTAGTTGAAATAAAAAATGAAAATTGATCATAAAATCGCATTAGAGAAACTGGCAAAATCCAAAAAACAATTCGTTGAGCTCTTTGCGCACGGATCACTTTCAATTGAAGTTTACAAACCGGTCGGCGTGGATCATCAAAAACCACACGAAAGAGATGAGGTTTATGTTATTATTGCGGGAAGCGGAAAATTCAATTGTGGAGGCGAAATCACCCCATTTGTTGCCGGAGACTTTTTATTTGTTCCCGCGGGGGTTGAACACCGATTTGAAAATTTCACAAATGATTTTTCAACGTGGGTCATATTTTACGGGCCATTAGGCGGAGAAGGCGGTTCAATAAATGGTTTGTAAGCTTGGAATCACTTGTTACCATTTGAGGTGTTACTCACATTTGAAATGGCACCGTAGAGCCTCCGGAATGTGAAGACCAAGTCAAATTAGTGGAGCCATAATCACATATCCGACCGGCGAGAGAACTTGCCGACACGCCCTCTCATCTCGAAATATTCAAAAGTAAAGTGACTTTGTAAATTTTTAGAATTATCATTAATCATCGGTCTAACAATTAATTGCCATGAATTACACTAAAATTCTAGAAGAAATCAAAAATGAAATTCGACCTTACGGTTCGGAAGGAACTGTTGCCTCGTACATTCCCGAACTGGCGCATATCGATCCATCTAAATTTGGCATTCATTTGGCGACGATTACCGGCGAAGATTATTCTATCGGCGATGCGAGCGAGCGATTCTCCATTCAAAGCATTTCGAAAATCCTTTCCCTTGCGCTTGCCTTTTCGTTTGTAGGTGAAAAAATGTGGGAACGTGTCGGCGTTGAGCCATCGGGTGATCCTTTTAATTCGCTGGGTCAATTGGAACACGAAAAAGGAATTCCCAGAAATCCGCTTATTAATTCGGGCGCGATCGTCATCGCGGATATGCTTCTTACGCGACTTAAGAATCCCAAAAAGGATTTTTTGGAGTTTGTGCGCGAACTCGCCGGAAACCAGAGCATCGATTTTAATCTAAGGGTGGCGGAGTCTGAAAAGTCTGTGGGCTACCGAAATGCCGCACTGGCCAATCTGTTGAAATCATTTCACAATATTGAGAATCCAATTGATGACGTATTGGATTTCTATTTTCATCAATGTTCCATTGAAATGTCCTGCCGCGAATTGGCTCACGCTTTTCTTTTCTTTGCGAATGAGGGCAAAATGCTGAACGGCAAAAAAATACTCAATCAAAGCCAGATCAAGCGGCTCAGTGCGCTTATGCAGACGTGCGGGTTCTACGACGAGGCGGGAGAGTTTACCTATAAGGTCGGCCTCCCGGGAAAAAGCGGCGTAGGCGGAGGCATTGTTGCCATTCATCCTAAAAAATACAGTGTTTCTACGTGGAGTCCGAGGCTTAATGGAAAGGGTAATTCGGTCAAAGGGATGAAGGCACTCGAGCTCCTTACAACGAAAACAGGCATGTCGATATTTTGAGCCATCAAAAAATCGAAAAAAAGGCGTCGATTTAATAACCGACGCCTTTTACGTTTTTACTCAAGAAAACTAAAAAATTAGAATGAAGTGCCGATCACGAGTGATTTCACAAAATCTCCACTCCCAATTTTCGTCATTCGAAGCAGTCCGAATACATTGAGTCCAAGACTCGCTTTGGCACCGGCTTGGATGTTAAATCCGCTATCCGTTTGTGCGTCCGGAGCCTTAAAACCACTTATCTTATCGGGCTTTATATATCCAAATGAATAGCCACCCCCCGCCATAATTTTTGCAATTCCCACGCTTATGATCGTGTATTGAACATCAAGATTAACATTTGCCGAAGTGGCATTCTTAACAAAATAGTACTCAGTATTCGGCACAAATGTGATCGGAAGCAAAGGCAAAGATACTTCGGCCTGAGCGCCTACAAATGGATCGGATCCATCACCCGCATTTATCCCGCCGCGTACGCCAAATTTAATTTGAGCGCTGGCCGACACGCTTGCCATAACCATGATTAACAAAAATAAACGTTTCATCAGTATCACTCCTTTGTTGAAGTTTGGTAAAAATCAAACCGATGGTAAAAAATAGGCTATACGGAGTGAAAACTCAAGTGAAGTTTTCTCGAATGATATAAATGAGGAGATGAAAAAGTTTTGAATTTTCGACAGTAATTTTTAATCATTTATTAAATGAAATTCTTTTGGCTTTAGCCTAAACCCATGCATTTATACTGATAATTTTTTAGTGTTTTTTTTCGGGAGACGCCTGAAGTATTCAAAGTATTAGATTCCTCTAACTGATTCGTACAACACGTTTGAAAGAAAACTAATAGCCGTCTCCGAAATACGACATTCAATTTGTCAATTTGTCTCATTCTTGCGACGTGTGAACTGGACCCGCTCTCTTAATTCAAATTTAACAGTGCAGTCGGTATGTTTTTGCTAGGTGCTATTGCATTCAAATCCGCTCGAGCGGGTGATCTGAAGGACAAAATCGCCGCGATGGCGCAATCCAATGCGAAGTCTTACATCTCTCCCTTTGTTTCGGGATTCGGTGTCGCGATGAATAGTGGTATTTTCCATTCGGCCGAAACCCATGCCGTATTAGGGTTTGATATTCAGCCGGTTATAGCGATGGCGTTTGCCGGTAGTTCGGAAAAAACGTATAGCCCAAAATATCCTTCCCAACTTTACGATGACGGAGGAAAAGCAAGTACAGCCATTGGTTCGAAAAAATCGACAACCTATTCAAATAAGATTCCAGGCCAGGACCCGCTTATTCTTCCCGGCGGCGCGGGTGTTCCGGCTGGAGCCAGCGGCTTCTTTGTTGCGCCGCAATTGACGGTTGGTGTTCCCTATAAAACGGATATTATTTTGCGCTATGTACCGGGTATCCCGGCCGGAAAAGTTGGAAAAATCGGATTATTTGGTCTTGGGGCAAAGCACAATATCAATCAATGGCTCCCCATGGATATACCGGTAGACCTTGCAGGTGCGGTCATGTATCAAAAACTTTCAATTGGAAAAGTATTCAGTGCAAGTGCCCTTTCGTTTGATGCTATTGCCGGTAAAAGTTTGAATCTAGTCATTCTCAAAGTCAGCCTCTATGGCGGTTTTGGCGTTGAAAGTTCTTCGATGGATATTAAGTATACGCCTGCGGCCGGCGTCGTCGATCCCTCGACCGGAAACCCGGTTACAGAGGACATAAAGTTTTCTTTGGATGGAAAAAATTCCTTTCGCGGTCTTGTCGGCGCAAACATTCGTCTTCTTTGGTTGGTGAATGTCAATGCGGAAGCCTCGATTGGAAAATATAAATCCCTCGCGATCGGTGTCGGATTTGGATTACGCTAATCAACTATTTTGTTTCGTAAATCCCGCCACGAGGCGGGATTTTTTTTTGCATACCACTCTTGACTTTTTTCTCAATTTCATTTTGCGTAACCCCTCGGAATTCATACATTGCTCACGCGTATGAATAAATTTGATCTCGACATCTTAGAATTCCACAAAGTCCGTGAAGCCTTAATGCGTCATTGTTTGACGGAAATGGGGGAGGAACGTGTACAGGAACTCGAACCGATGCGCGACTTGAAAGGAATCGAGCAGGCGCTGGACGAGACGACAGAAATGGCAGACCTCATGCGCTTTGACGACACTCTGCCGATTGATGGACTTCGTGATATACGGATTCTCGTTCAAAAAACTAAATCAGAAGGCACATTTTTGGTTCCGGAAAACCTCTGGCACGTTAAATTATTTCTGGAAACCACTCGCCGTTTACGTTCGTATTTCAAAACACGCTTGGAAAAATATCCCAAACTTTGGCCGTACGCGGAACGCTGGCAAACACATCCTGAAATTGAAAGTGCGATTGAGCGTGCGATTGACGAAAACGGATCGGTCAAGGACTCGGCCAGCCCTCGTCTGCGATCGCTTCGCCGGGAACGCGATTCGAAATCATCGCAGCTGCGCAAAAAAATGGAGTCGCTTGCGCGGCAATATGCGTCCGATGGCTATTCTCAAGAAGCCATGATCACGATGCGCGATGGGCGCATGGTGATTCCCGTAAAAGACGAATATAAAAATGCCGTCCGTGGATTTATCCACGACGAGAGCGCCAGCGGCCAAACGGTTTTTATCGAGCCGGCTGAAGGCCTCGAAATGAATAACGAATTACGAAAGCTGATTCTGGATGAAACGCGTGAGGTGGAACGAATTCTCATTGAAATCGCGGGCCTTATCCGAATTAAACGCGAGGCTATTGAAAGCGATATAGAAATTGCCGGATTTGTGGAATTTATGTACGCAAAGGCCGGGCTCGCCTTAGCACTGAGTGCAATCAAGCCTGAACTAACGACCGACGGAGAAATTCACCTAAAAAACGCACGTCATCCCATATTGTGGCTGAAGGAGAAGACCAAATTACCGGCGGATCAAAAATCCATTGTTCCGCTGAATCTGTCCATTGGAAAAGACCATCGATGTCTCATCATTTCAGGGCCCAACGCCGGGGGTAAGACTGTTGCGCTCAAAACAGTGGGTCTTCTGACGCTCATGACCCAATCCGGTCTTTTGATACCGGTAGATCATCAAACACGGATCTCAGTTTTTAGTCATGTTTTGGCGGATATTGGGGATGAGCAGTCTATTGAAAATGACCTTTCTACGTTTTCATCGCACGTCAAAAGGCTTGCGGACATGACCGAAAAAAGCGATTCACACACGCTGATTTTGATTGACGAACTTGGTAGCGGCACGGATCCGCGGGAAGGTTCCGCACTGGCGATCGCCTCGCTGGAACACTTCTTACAGCGCAACGCCGTTTCGATCGTGACGACCCACAACGGCGAGCTAAAGGCCTTCGCGCACAATACGCCCGGTGTTGAAAACGGATCGATGGAGTTTGATCAGGCCACCCTGGAGCCAACGTTTGTATTTCGCTCAAAAATTCCGGGAAGCAGCTATGCTTATGAAATTTCGAGACGCATGGGGCTCGATTCGAATATTTTGCTTCGTGCAAAGGAATTGTCAGGATCCGATTCGGCGCGAATGGAGTCGCTGATTCAAGACCTGCAAACGCGTGCGATCGAATATGAAAAACGATTGGCCGAAATGAGCCGAGAAAAAAGCGGCTTGGACGGCATGATCAAGTTTTATAACGACCGCTCAAAAGAGATGAAAGAAAAGGAGAAATCTCAAAAAAAGAAAATCCTTGAAGAGAAAGACCGTGTGCTGGCGGAGGCCAACAAAAAAATCGAAGCGGCGATTCAAGAAATCAAAAAGGAGCAGGCAAAAAAAGAAGTTGTACAAAAAGCGAAGAACGAAATGCTGGCCGAGCGAAAACTGACCGGAGACGAACTCTCGGAGATCAACCGACAGGACATGATGGATGTGGAACCGGAAGAGATTCACAAAAACGATCATGTCTTTATACGAACGATGGATTTGGAGGGAACGGCTTTAAGCGAGATCGATGAAGATCAGCAGGTTCACGTCGCGGTAGGTAGTTTGCGTCTGCGTGTGAATGTCCGCCAGCTCATGAAGATCGACAAGGTAAAAAATTCTTCCCCGGTCAAG
>JANNSF010000223.1:0-3749 GCA_031402315.1 bacterium
TCCGCGACGACTACATCGTGACCAAGGCACTCTGAATATCGTTTCCGATCATGTTTTTCGTATCCTCATATTCCATCTTGGCATGATTGACATGCTGACCCGATTCATCGGCTTTCCCCTGATATTTATTCTTTGACCAGAAAGCAATCGGGACATTAAATCCAACCATCAGCGACCAGAAGTCTTTTGACGTATTGGACATATTCTTGTACATCCCACGGACCATGATGTCGGGATAAAACTCGCGCTTGGCCAAGGCTTGCTCGGACTTGAACATTTCAATATTATAGCCCATCGCTTTTAGTTCGGCGCGGTTGTCGATCGCTAATGTGACCAACGGGTCAAAACCAACCTTAAGGTCATAAACATCTAAATCGGTAATATTTCCGAGAGGCTGATTCGCCGGCCTGCTGACCAGCGTATTAATCATCGCTTCCAATAGGCCGCTTTCCTTTTTCAGGACTATGCTTTCACCGGTCAATTTTGTCAATTCCGTTTGGGCGCGCAAAACATCAGACTGGTTTCCGGCCCCCACTTCGTATTGCTTCATAGCGATATCAATGATTTTTTGCATCGTGTGGATATTTTCATCATTGATCTCCATTTTCCGCTGAACCAAATACAGCTCGTAATAGGACGATTTCAAATCCCTTACGATTCTCTTATCCAGCGCAAGCGTTTCTTGTTGTTTCATAGCCGCATTGTTTTCGGCAATTTTTCCCATTCCGGATAGTTTGCCGGGCCATGGAAACATTTGTTGAATGAAATAGTCCGTCTCCATGCTATTCTTTGTCGGAATCGGAAAAGACCGAATCGGAGTTTGATAAAACTCCATGCCGATTTGAGGTGCGTCCAGGGAGGTCACTTGGCCGATTTGTGCCCGGGCCGCTTCCGCCTGGTGGCGCACGGCGTGCAGCTGTGGATTGTTCTTCTTCGCTTCCTTGATTAGTTCATCAAGATTTAAGCTGTTTTTCGCTTGTGCCCACACGGTCTGAGTCAAAAGCAGCGCTAAAAAAGATATTTCAAGAAATCTGAACATAAAAATCGTCCTCTTTTGAGTAATCACCGGAATACAAGGTCTAAGCTATTCTTTCAAAACAAAAATAGATTAGGTCGTTTTGAAAAAGTCAAAACGATTTGGTAATGATTAAAAAAAGCGGAGATCTAAATAAGGAAAGTCTGAAAGAGGGAGAGACGCTTTTGTTCGGGTAAATAGAAATTCATAGAGCCTGTTAAGCACGAGCTCTGAATTAAACTAACGTTTGTTTCTGATAATGAAAAAGCAATTTTGGCTGATTGGAACGAAGGCTCTACTTTTATAGTACTTGGCAAAATCTCATCAATGCCCTTATCGCGACCCGACTGCATGGAAGGGCAAGGACATTTGTTAGAGGATTGGAATGATAATGAATTTGAACTCTCAGAGTCGCAACTGCTTTTTGATTTGCTCTCTGACTTGCAGCAAGTCATTGATTTGCCGGCATCTGACAAGCAAAAAGTCATCGCCGCTTGACCCAGATACAGAGACATCAGCGCAGGCACAAGCACGGCAAGGATGCTTTTTCTTACTATTTGATGTCTATTGTTCATAATACTTTTATTTGCTCTGCTCAACTTTAACGCGACTCGGAACAAAATAGTTCCATCTAAATATAAACAAAATTTAGTGAAAAGAAATGACTTTCGTCATATCATATTCAAAACAGTCTTACACGGATCAATGCTCATCCCCGCTTTCACCTGCTTTCAATTTCGATAAAAGAAAAAAGGCGCCTTTGGTCACAACATTGGCATTTGCAGGAATTTCCATCAACGGAGTAATTTGAACGTAACCGAGATCGGCGATTCCAGTTTTGATTGGAACCAAAACGAAGTGATAACGATCTTCTTCGTTAGTCTTTTCGCGTTTTTCAGTTTTCTTTTTCGCCCTTTCGATAAAGAGATAATCTTTTCCATCCGCTTTTACCAATGATTCCTCCGGAACGGCATCTACACCGCCTTCACCGACTGTGATAAATCCCGTAACAAACATTCCCGGTATCAAATCTAAACTTGGATTCTTTTTTATTTCGGCATGAATAGCTACGGATTTGGTTTCATTTTCAAAAGCCTTGCTGACCGAAAAAACTATGGCCGTGATCGAACGATCACTTTGATTCGTAAGCACAATATCAACCGTTTGCCCGATTTTGACTTTGAAAAGATCTTTTTCATACACGAGTAAATCGACGTGAATTTTAGAATTGTCGATGATCTCAAAAAGCGATTTGCTGGATTCCGCGGTCATTCCTATCGAAGCATCCACGTGCGCGATAAACCCGTCGATCGGAGCTCGAAGCGGAAAAGCCGATGAAAATTTACCGGCCGTTATGTCTTCCAAATTTAACGACAGCATGGCCAACTGACTCATGAGCGACGTGATTCGGGCTTTTACGCTTAGATACTCCGATTCCGTCTGTTGGAAAATCTTCACCGTACCGGCGTTTTCCATATTGAGCGTTTTTTGTCTCTCGTATTCTTTTTCCAAGAAACCGAAACGACTTTGCGATGTAACATATTCTTCCTGTAATTTGATAACATCGGGATGCTCTAAGGTTGCCAGAGCCTGACCTTGTCGTACAAAATCTCCTGCCTTTACAGAGATCGTCCTTACCATACCGCTGATAAATGACGCGACATGCGCCTGATTTTGGGGCGGCACTTTTAGAAATCCGCTGGCTTTGACCACGTTTTTCAGATTTGTTTTGGCGATGGGCTGTACTACGATACCGATCCCTTCATATTGCGCTTGGGTCAATCCCACCATGTTACCACGCTCCTCATGCTTCGTTTCTTTTTCCTCCACGGCCTCGGGCTTTGAACCGCAGGCGAATATGAATAATAACACGCCGGTTGTGAGGATTAGCCATGTGAATTTTGTTTTCATTTTATTTTCCTTCGTTCATATAAATTAAGGTGATGACGGCTTCATTGAATTGGCGGAGGTATTCCAGATATTGGGCGCGTGTCGTAATGGCTTGTTGCAATAGCTGAAGATATTCGATGTACCCAATGTCTCCGGAACGGTAACTTTTTTCAGCGACCCGGATCATCGCCTCACTTTGAGAGAGACCCTCCTTTTCATAGTAGTCAAGAAAACCACCGATGATTTTATATTCGCGCAAGCGTACTTCATATTCCGCAGAACGTTGCCGTATGGCCTCATTCCGTTCTACTTCGACAATGCCGATTTGACGATTTGCCGCTTGAATACGCCCTGCGCTTGGCAAAAACCATATCGGAATCCGCAAGCCCGCTTCAACGCCGTGAAATCCAGACACCCCGCCAATTTTTTGTCGAAAATAGCCTAAACTCAGATCCGGCAATAAGGATTGTTTTTCCAATCCGGCTTGGGACTTTGCAATCGCGATCGATTGCTTGTAAACAGCCTCATAAATTCCTGTAACACGCATGCTATCGGTCGGCTGTGTCCATGACTTGCGTCGAAATGCAACTTCCGAGGGAAGGATACGGTAAGATACGCCAAGAATATTGGTGAATACCGTTTCCGCATTGAGTAAATCAACTTCCGAAGAAACCCGCAACCCCTTGATTTCCTGGTATCGTGCACGCGCCGCCATCGCTTCGATGGATGAGGTTTCACCCGTTTTGAAGCGAATTTCTGCCGCTTTCACGAAATGGTCGTAAAGACTATCCTGCCATAGAACCAACTTCAATTGCTCTTGTGCAAATACATACTGGTCGTAAGC
>JANNSF010000224.1:0-11600 GCA_031402315.1 bacterium
AATAGCCCTTAAAGGCCGGCTTTCCTCCTCGTGAGCGAATAAAATTTTCAATGGACAAATCTAAATCAACTAATTTCAATCCGGGCTTGACCATGTCATGAGCCATTTGTAAGGTTTCCGCAACGATCTTACAACTTTCACGGATCTTTTCGATCTCCGCCGCGGATTTGAGATGAATCATAATATGAGAACTTAGCCTCGACGCCCGCGAATTCTTCCACTTTTTAGAAATCCATCGTAGTGACGCATGACAAGATGGGATTCAATCTGCTGAATAGTATCCAAACCAACACCCACAACAATCAAGAGTGATGTACCGCCAAAAAATGATGCAAAACTATAGGACACATCCGTCGCATGATGAACAAAGAATGGCATGATTGCTATTACACCCAAGAAAATTGCGCTTGGTAACGTGACCCGCGTCAAAATATTATCAATAAAATCCGATGTCTTTTTGCCGGGACGAATGCCTGGAATAAAGGCACCCTGTTTCTTTAGATTATCCGCGACTTCAACAGGATTCATCGCGATAGCAGTATAGAAGTAAGTAAATATGACAATTAGTACCAGGAAGACCAAGTTGTATAAAATGGAATCCGTTGAAAAATGATTCTTCGCAAATTCTTCAAGCCACGAATTGGGAAAAAATGTTGCGATCGTGTTGGGCACAAACATAATCGATTGTGCAAAAATAATTGGCATTACGCCGGCAACGTTGATTCTCATTGGAATATGGGTGGACTGACCGCCGTAAACCTTGCGACCAATCACGCGACGCGCGTAATTAACGGGCACCTTTCGAATGCCTTGCGTGATGAAGATAATGGCAGCCACGATGGCAAGCATAAACGCAACAAGAATGAGTTCCAGAATAATGTTGCGATTACCTTGGCTGATCTGCTGGATCTCATCGATGATGGCCGCAGGGAAACGGGCCAAAATACCAATGGCGATCACCAGTGAAATTCCATTTCCTATGCCGCGCTCAGTAATTTGTTCACCAAGCCACATTATAAAAATAGTACAGGTTGTCATGGTTACCATCGTAAGGAGAAAAAATGACATGCCTTGATCCGGAACAACCTTTACTTCTTGGCCTCCCACCACGACGCTGAGACTACAAAGCCATGTTGCGACGCCGATAGCTTGCATAGCAGCAAGCGCAACAGTTCCATACCGAGTATATTGATTGATCTTCTTACGGCCTTCTTCACCTTCCTTCTGCAATCTTTGCAGAAAGGGCACGGTAGTCCCCAATAACTGAATTATAATCGATGTACTGATGTACGGCATGATTCCGAGTGCGGCGATCGTCGCTTGACTCAATCCGCCACCCGCAAAGAGATCATAAAAACTTAAAAGTGTATTCTCAGCTTGTCGAAAATATTGGCCGAGCGCCAACGCATTAATTCCCGGAGCGGGAATGTGCGCAGTAATACGTTCGATTAAAAGTACACCGAGCGTGAAGAAAATACGTTTTTTTAGTTCCGGTATCTTAAAGACATTCGCAAAAGTTTGAAGCATTTTTTCCTCGAAGTTCTTCTGTAATCGTTATCCGAATTATTTCTTAGCGGATTTTTTCTTTTTTACTAATAGCGTCTTTCGAACGCCAAACACCTTCATTTGACCGCCGGCTTTCTCAATTTTTGCCTTCGCTGTTTCGCTTATGGCATGCACTTCGAACGAGAGGCCTTTTTTCACATCACCGTTTCCCAAAATTTTGATTAAGCCACTTATGCTTTTAATCAATCCGGCCGCGTACAACGACGCCGAATCAATTTTAGTACCTTCGACTTTATCAAGAGCGCTCAAATTGACCACTTGGAACGGTTTGCGGAAAATATTTACAAACCCGTATTTCGGAACTCGACGCTGGAGCGGCATCTGACCGCCTTCAAAACCGCCTTGACGGTGGGTTCCGGAACGAGAATTCTGACCCTTGTTACCTTGGGTTGATGTTCCACCATGTCCGGAGCCTTCGCCGCGACCAATACGTTTCATGTTTTTTCGCGCGCCTTTGGCGTACTTCAGATTACTTAAATTCATGACATCCTCTATAATTATTCGGGTGCTTCTAGTTACTCGCTAGACTATTTACTTTTCACGACTTTATAGCCGGCCTTCTTCGTTTTCTTTTCTTCTTTAGGCTTGGAATCGACGAGTTCCCACGTCACCATATACCGAACACTCTCAATCATGCCTCGTAGCTGGGCGGAGTCATTCTGATACACCGTTTCTCCAATCCTGTGTAGACCAAGGGCACGAACGGTGCGACGATGTCTCTCCATGGCGCCGTTGACGCTGCGTTCCTGTTTGATTTTCAAAAATTTCATGATCTCTCCTTGATTACTTAGTAAGAACGTCCATCACCGACATATTACGCGTGGCGCCGATGGCTTTGGCATTGGTCACTTCGCTCAATGCCTTCATTGTTGCTTTTACCACGTTGTGCGGATTTGATGAACCTTTGCATTTTGTAAGAATATCTGTTATGCCGACCGATTCGATCACGGCGCGCATGACGGCTCCCGCAATAATTCCTGTACCCTTGGATGCCGGCTTCAAAAATACCTTACCTGCACCAAATTTGGCCGACACTTCGTGTGGCAATGTACCTTTGAGGAGTGGTACATAAATCATTTTTTTCTTCGCGTCTTCTTTGCCTTTTGCGATCGCATCCGGAACTTCATTGGCCTTACCCAATCCGATGCCGACTTTTCCGTTTCCATCACCGACAACAACAATGGCGTTGAAGCTAAAGCGACGTCCGCCTTTCACCACTTTGGCGACACGGTTAATGTGGACGACGCGCTCTTCTTTGAGGTCGACTTCACCCGGTTGGGCCGGTTGTTCTCTTTTCTTACCAAATCTTTTATTCATCATATCCTCGTTTAATTAGAATTTCAATCCGCCTTCACGTGCACCTTCGGCTACGGCCTTGATACGACCGTGATAGCGAAGACCGCCACGATCAAATATGGCTGCCGCGATGCCTTTTTCTTTGGCTATCTTAGCAATTTCCAAGCCCACACTTTTACTGGAGGTGGTTTTATTTTCTTTTGACTTGACCTTCAGAGCCAACGTGGACGTGGCGGCCAAGGTCACTCCATTCGCATCGTCAATAAGCTGTGCATAGATATGGCTCAGGCTGCGAAATACAGATAGACGAGGTTTCGCCGCCGTTCCAACGACGGTCTTACGGATGCGGTAACGAACACGTTGCCGTTTGATTGCTTTGATAACTTGCTTATTCGCCATAATGCTTTACTCTTTTAGGTCCTAATTTTTAAGAATTATTTCTTTGTTGCAGCTTTACCGGCTTTACGGATAACTTTTTCATCCGAATACTTTATGCCTTTACCTTTGTAAGGTTCCGGTTCTTTAAACGAGCGAATTTTGTGAGCAACCTGGCCAACCAAGGCCTTGCTGATGCCACGAACAAATACACTGGTCGGCGTCGCTACCACGACGTCAATACCGGTCGGGGGTACAAAAAGAACAGGATGCGAGAAACCCAGATTGAACTGAATCATTTTGCCTTTGGCTTCCGCTTTAAAGCCGACGCCAATAATGTCGAGTTTTTTTTCAAATCCGTCCGTCACGCCGGTCACCATATTTTGTATAAGGGCGCGTACGGTCCCATGAAGGGCACTACTAAACTTGGAGTCATTTTTTCTTGAAACAATAATTTCTTTTCCCTCCATAGCGATTTGAGCTTCCGAATTAAATTCGTAGACCAATTCGCCTTTGGGGCCTTTGACCGCTACTTTCGTTCCATTGATCTGAACGGATACCTTCTCAGGAATAGCAACAGGTTTTTTACCGATACGTGACACTTTTTATCTCCTCAATCTATTTTTACGATACGTAGCAAAGCACTTCGCCGCCGACATTTTCGGCTTTAGCCCGTTTATTGGTCATGACACCCTTGGACGTCGAAACAATGGCGATGCCCAAGTTGGATTTGACCCGTGGCAATGTGTCGACATCCACATAGCGGCGTAAACCCGGCGTACTGATACGATCAATCTGTTTGATTACCGGCTTGTTTTTCTCGTCGTATTTCAAGAAAATACGAAGGACGCCTTGCATACCGTCATCCAAATTGGCGTAATCTTTAATGTAACCTTGTTCGAGCAAGACCTGTGTTATATCGCGCTTCAAATTGGAAGCGGGTATGTCCACCGTTTTTTTGTGCGCTTGAATGCCGTTGCGAATAATCGTCAAATAGTCGGCAATAGGGTCGGTCATAGACATTTTTTAATTATCTCCTTAAATCCTTAATAAATTACCACGATGCTTTACGAATGCCGGTGATCTCACCATTGAGTGCTAGGTGGCGAAAGCAAATACGGCATATTCCAAACTTACGCATAAACGCACGCGCACGACCACAGCGGTGGCAACGGTTGTGTTGTTGTACCGGAAATTTCGGTTTTTTCTTTGTCTTTGCGACCCATGCTTTCGTAGCCAAGGTTATTCTCCTTTAAAATACTTTTATTTTCTCTTACTTCTTACGGAATGGCATGCCGAATTCTTTTAGTAATTCGTAGGCTTCTTCATCCGTTTTGGCCGACGTCACGATGGTAATATCCATACCACGAACACGATCCATCTTATCCACGTCAATCTCGGGAAAAATAATTTGTTCTTTGACACCGAGGGTATAGTTCCCGCGACCGTCAAACGAATTGTCAGGAATACCCTTGAAATCACGTATACGCGGTATCGCGACATTAATCAGGCGATCCAGAAATTCGTACATGGTCGCACGGCGCAATGTTACGTAACACGCAATGGCGACGCCTTCACGCAATTTGAAGTTTGAAATAGCTTTTTTGGCCTTGCGAATCGAGGGTCTTTGCCCGGTAATCAAGGTCATGTCATGCACCGCGGCATCAAGTAGCTTAGGCTCCTGCGTTGCCATGCCAACTCCCATATTGATTACAACTTTCTCAATTTTCGGAGCCTGCATGACGCTGGTGTAAGAAAACTTTTTCATCAACGCCGGAACGACACGTTTCTTGTAGTCTTCCTGGAGGCGCGCTTTGTAGTTTTTGTCGACCGCTTCTCGTTTTCCGGCCAAAGCTTCAGACGCACTCTTGCTGTCCTTTTTGGATTCTTTTGGTTTTTTTGCTTCCTTCGCCATCTATCTAATTCCTAAAGTTTACTTCGACTTTAAATTAATTAACCACATCACCGGATGTTTTTGCAACACGCACCTTGGATCCGTCTTCTAACTTCTTGTGACCCACGCGCGTTTTTTTGCCACCGTGTACCAGCATCAGTTTACTGACCGGAATCTTCGCCTCTTTCTCCTGAATACCGCCTTGAGGATTCTTCTGATTTGGCTTCATATGGCGCTTGCGTAAATTTATACCTTCAACAATTGCCTTTTGATCGGCGGTATAAACTTTGAGTATTTTTCCTTGTTTACCCTTTTGGGTTCCTGAAATTACTTCGACAACATCATTTTTCTTAACGTGCATTTTTCTACCTTAAAAATTTTATAATACTTCAGGCGCGAGGGAAACAATTTTCATAAACTGTTTTTCGCGCAATTCGCGGGCGACCGGACCAAAAATACGTGTTCCGGTTGGCTCTTTATCTTTATTGATTAATACCGCCGCGTTTTCATCAAAGCGGATATAGGATCCGTCTTTGCGACGCACTTCCTTGGCGACACGGACAACAACCGCGCGCTGGACTGTACCCTTTTTCACGGTACCGCCCGGGAGAGCGTCTTTTACGGAAACAATAATCTCGTCACCCAAAAACGCATAACGCTTCGATGTGCCGCCGAGAACGCGTATGCACATTACTTTTTTGGCTCCGGAATTATCGGCTACCGTTAATCGTGTAAATTCTTGAATCATGACTTGCTCGCCAATTTATAAAGTTTAAAAATTAATCTGCTTTCTTAACGATTTCGACTAAACGCCAGCGTTTATTTTTGCTGAGAGGCCGAGTCTCCATGATCATTACGGTATCGCCCGTATGCGCTTCTTGCTTTTCATCGTGCGCCATCAAGGTCGTGGTTTTCTTGACGTATTTCTTGTACGTCGGGTGCAATACTTTTCGTTCGATCGAGACCACAATGCTTTTATTCATTTTGTCGCTGACGACCATCCCGATACGCGTTTTGCGACGATTGCGGGCTTCTTTGTTTTCCGTTTGTTCGGACATGAGTTTCTTATCTCCGGTATCTATTATTTATTTGCGATCACTTTGAGCAGGCTGTATTCGGCCATAAACTCACGACGTTTCGGATGCGCATGCAATTGCTTGACGGCACGACGAAGCGCCGACTTGTCAAGATTTGATTTTGCGCCTTTAAGGGGACGGACGTCCTCAATTTTGAATTTGCTCAAAACACCCGCCAGGACCTTGGCCGCTTGGGCGAGTTCGGCTTTCAGCGATTCTTCGCGCAAAACAGTCTTCAGAATTGCGATTTCCTTTTTTGTTTTTCCAACTTGTGTTTTTTGCTCAAGTTGACCCACCGCATTCTGGAAACGCATTTTTACTAAATTCGTTTCGGCGTCGACCACCATTGTCTTGATCTCTGCAACCGGTAAACCTCTAACTTCATGTGCTTTCATGCTATTTCTCTTTTTATCCTAAATAAAACTTATAAAACTCTTCGCTTACGCGACCACTTCACCACGCGTTACAAAGCGTGTTTTGAGCGGCAATTTAAACGCGGCCAGACGAAACGCTTCGCGCGCTATTTCTTCCGTTACGCCGTCGATTTCAAACATCACACGTCCCGGCTTAATGACCGCGACCCAAAATTCCGGAGATCCTTTTCCGGAGCCCATACGGGTCTCGGCCGGCTTCTTGGTGACCGGTTTATCAGGGAATATGCGAATCCATATTTTTCCGCCACGTTTGATATAGCGTGTCATCGCAACGCGGGTCGCTTCGATCTGACGGCTGGTGATCCAACCGCACTCCATGGCCTTCAATCCATGCGTTCCAAAGCTAACATCATTGCCGCGAGTCGCTTTTCCGCGCATCTTGCCGCGGTGATGTCTTCTGAATTTTACCTTTTTAGGCATTAACATGGGAATCTATCTCCTGAACAATTTTTGTCTAAATTATTTATCTTGCGTTCCGAGCACTTCGCCCTTGCAAATCCAAACCTTAATTCCAATCTGTCCATACGTCGTTACAGCCGTTCCGTACGCAAAGTCAATATCCGCACGTAAGGTGTGAAGCGGCACGCGGCCTTCGGCGTAGCGGTCGGCACGCGCCATTTCCGCGCCGCCAAGGCGTCCGGAAATTGCAATACGAATTCCTTCGGCGCCCATGCGCATCGCTGCACGCGTTGCATTTTTCATCGCACGGCGGTACGGCATCTGTCCTTCGATCTGACGCGCAATATCCGCGGCAACCAAATGCGAGTCGATTTCCGGTACTTTGATTTCGGATATATTGAGACGAATCTCCTTGCCGGTTATCTTCTTCAATTCCTCACGCAATTGATCCACGTCTTTTCCTTTGCGGCCGATGACGATACCCGGACGGGCCGTATGTATCGTAATGGTCACCACTTCAACTTCTTTTTTCAGACGTTCAATCACGATTTTCGTGATGCGGGCATCCTTGGGAAGACGTTTGCGCAAGTAACTGCGCAGTGTCAGATCTTCCTGAAGTTTTCCGGCGAAATTCTTCTCATCAAACCAACTGGAATTCCAGGTTTTGATGATGCCGAGTCTAAAACCAATCGCGTTCGTTTTCTGTCCCAAAGTATCCTCCGTAAAATCTTTAAATAACTACGCTTTTTCAGCCACGACGACCGTGATGTGCGCCGTACGACGGCGAATCATACCGCGACGTCCCATCGAACCTGCACGCCCACGTTTGATGGTCGGGCCGCCATTAACAAAAATTTCTTTGACGTATAACGTGTGCGCATTGGCCGACGGCTTCGCGGAAATCATATTGGCCACTGCGGAACGCACTGTTTTTTCAATGTGGGTCGCCGCGTTTTTGCGCGTGAAGTGCAATATGCTGATCGCCTCTTCCGTATTTTTACCGCGAACGAGCTCTGCAACCTGGCGCATTTTGCGCGGGGAAATTCTCAAAAATCTTGTTAACGCTTTAACTTCCATGATTAACTCCAATAATCCTTAATTATTTTTTAGCCGAGGTTGCCGCTGCGGCTTGTTTGCTTCCGGAGTGACCGCGAAATACGCGGGTCGGAGCAAATTCGCCCAGTTTATGGCCTACCATGTTTTCCGTGACATAAACCGGAATAAAGTTTTTTCCATTATGCACCGCAAACGTATGCCCGACGAAATCCGGAGAGATCGTGCAACGACGCGCCCATGTCTTAATGACCTTCTTATTTGTGGTCTTATTCATCGCTTCCACTTTTCCGACTAAATTGGTGTCAAGAAAGGGACCTTTTTTAATTGAACGACTCATTGATATATTCCTTTATCCAATTACTTTCGACGTTTGATAATAAAGCGATTCGTACGGTGATTCTTCTTACGCGTCTTGTATCCTTTGGTCGGTTGGCCCCAAGGCGTCACCGGATGAGGATTACCTTGCGGCGAACGGCCTTCACCACCACCGTGCGGATGATCCACAGGGTTCATTACGACGCCGCGGTTATGCGGGCGAAATCCCAGCCAACGCATGCGGCCGGCTTTTCCGTACGTAAGGTTTTCATGGTCGAGGTTTCCGACTTGACCAATGGTCGCGTAACAATTTTCAAGCGCACGTCGTGTTTCTCCTGAAGGCAGACGAAACTGAACGTATCCTTCTTCACGACCAACAATGGTTGCGAACGCGCCGGCGGAGCGAACCATCTGACCACCACGGCCAATTTTCATTTCTATATTATGGATTTCCGTTCCAACCGGAATGTTTTTAAGCGGCATAGCATTGCCCAGCTTAATTTCAGCCGTAGGACCGGACATCAATTTATCACCAACCTGTAGGCCCTTTGGCGCCAGGATATAAGCTTTTTGACCGTCAATATATTGAATCAGAGCAATGTGAGACGTGCGGTTTGGATCGTACTCGACGCTGACCACTTTGGCTTCGATACCGTGACGCTGACGCTTGAAGTCAATAATGCGGTACATTTTTTTGTGCCCGCCACCGCGAAAACGCGACGTCGTATGCCCGTTATTGTTACGTCCACCGGATTTCGGTTTTTTCTCGAGGAGTGATTTCTCCGGAGTGGTTTTCGTGATTTCCGCAAAATCCGATACCGTGATATAACGGCGGCTCGGGGTATACGGACGGAATGATTTAATTGGCATTTTCTAATTCTCTCTTATTGTCAGATCGTTTAAGTGTTTTTCCTGACGGTTATTATTAGGCGCCTTCAACGAATTCGATCACTTGACCTTTGGCCACGGTGATGATGGCTTTCTTGCGATCGGGACGTTTACTTTCCACAAATCCGCGTTTTGTTTGGCGCGTCGAACTTTTGCCCAAACTATTAAGTGTCCGAACGGAAAGAACCTTGACGTTGAAATAGGTTTCGACGGCCTCCTTAATTTGCTTCTTATCGGATTCCGGGCTGACGATGAAGGCGTACTGATTGAGTACCTCTCCATTACGTTTTTTGCGGTCCTTTAGAATAGTCATCTTTTCGGTGATGACCGGACGAATCAAAATCTTATTGATTTGTGAAATTAACATGAACGATTCCTCTTAGTTTTTTTCCGCGGAACCAAACGCCGCAGAAACATTTTTTAACGCACTCTCATGAAACAGGACAAAATCTGCATTCATGACATCCAACGTCGATACATCCTTGGCGACGCTGACCTTTAGGCCGGGAATATTGCGGCACGATTTACGAAAATTATCATACGCGCGCTGATCTTTTTCATTCTTAACGCAAACCGTCTTGTCCACCAGCATCAGGACCTTATTGATACGGTTGGATTCCATGTTTTTGAGACCCAAGGTATCAAGTACTCCCACAACTTCCTTGGTCTTTGGAACGTCGGCGGTCAGGGTATGGAAATCTTCAATAACCAAAATTTTATTATCCGTTGCTTTATGCGCCAAGGCGGATTTACGGGCAAGGCGTTTGACCTTGATATTCGTATCTTTCTTATAGAAGTGAGGATGCGGACCGAATACGATACCACCACCCGGCCACAGCGGAGTCTTTGTCGAACCCGAACGTGCGCCGCCGGTTCCTTTTTGTTTCCACGGCTTCTTGGTCGTGCCGGAAACATCGCCTCGATCCAAAACGCTGTGTGTTCCGTGGCGTTTATTGGACATCTCCGCGGTCACGGCAAGATAAATCGCATGGTCGTTCGGTTCGATTCCGAATATATCCTTTGGAAGTTCAACCTTCCGACCCGTGTCTTCGCCTTTAATATTTTTAACTTCAAGTTTCATGGTGCAAGAGCCTTAATTATAAATTTCTTATTTATTCTTGCGAATTTCGATGTACGAATTAATCGCGCCGGGTATACTGCCTTTGATGAAAAGTACATTCGAGTCTTTATCCAAACGAACGACTTTCAGGTTTTTGATCGTCACGCGATCGCTACCCATGCGACCCGCCATACGCATTCCTTTGAATACACGGGATGGATCCGAACTGCCGCCAATGGAGCCAGGGGAGCGCGGACGATCCGAGGCGCCGTGCGTGGTTTCATTGATACCGCTAAATCCGTGACGCTTTACGACACCCTGAAAACCCTTGCCTTTGGAGACGCCGATCACCGTGACCTTTTCGCCTTCTTCAAAGATATCCATTTTGACTTCTGCGCCAAGCTGAAGCTCCATCAAATTGAAACCATCAAATTCCCTGAAAATTTTCGGGAACTTTTCAGTCAGATTTGCTTTTTTGACGTGTCCTTGAATCGCTTTGGTTGTATGTTTGGCATTTTTAGCGCCTACCGACAGTTGAACTGATTCGTAGCCGTCTTTTTCTTTGGTTTTGATCTGGGTCACG
Organism: bacterium; assembly: GCA_031402315.1. Lineage (GTDB taxonomy): Bacteria > CLD3 > CLD3 > SB21 > SB21 > JANNSF01. The sequence goes on from JANNSF010000224.1 coordinate 10,943, forward strand.
ACATTCGGAACGGTCTCAATCAACGTGACGGGAATGATGTTCCCGCTTTCGTCGAAGATGTTACTCATTCCGATTTTTTTTCCGATCATACCGCTCATTGTATCTATACTCCTTAACAAGCTGGCTCGCGCCGCCTTTTAGAAAATTACCTTTTAATTACCTGACGTAACTTTTAATTCGATATCCACGCCCGCCGGCAATTCCAATTTAGACAACGCTTCAATCGTTTTATTGGTCGCATTCAAAATGCAGATCAATCGTTTGTGAATGCGTGTTTCAAATTGCTCGCGTGACTTTTTATCCACGTGAGGCGAACGAAGCACCGTGTAGATGGTTTTGTCCGTGGGTAGCGGAATCGGACCGCTGATCATTGCGCCGGAAGTTTTTGCCGTACGAATGATTTTGTCAATCGACTTATCGATCAAATTGTGATCGTAGGCCTTGAGTTTGATTCGGATACCTTGTTCAGCCACGTTGCTTACTCTCTTTAAAAGTTAATTATTTCAAAATCTTCGTTACGACGCCCGCGCCGACGGTACGCCCGCCTTCACGAATCGCGAAACGTAATCCGTCTTCCATTGCGATTGGAGCGATCAGTTCGACACTGATCTTCACATTATCGCCCGGCATGATCATTTCCATGCCCGCAGGAAGCTTG
>JANNSF010000225.1:0-9722 GCA_031402315.1 bacterium
AACGGAATTTGAAAACGTTCCGGCCATAACTCTGGAGATGCTGGAATCAACTCATCTCGTTCGCCCTTCTGCATTAGCCGTTTCTACAACACAGGACCGTATTCGTGAAAAGCAGTTCTTGAGGAATCATAATATTCCGACCAATAATTTTGCGCCTATCCTTATCGAAGAGGATCTGGTAACATCTTTTTCACAAATAGGCTCCACGTCGGCAATTCTGAAAACAAGTCGCCTGGGGTACGACGGTAAAGGCCAAAAGAAAGTAGATTCTCTGGATGATGCACTACAAGCCTTTCGCACGATGAAAAAAGTTCCGTGCGTTTTGGAAAAATTCGTACCGTTTGAACGTGAAATCTCAGTCGTCATGGCGCGTACCGCGTCAGGCGAATCGGTTTCTTATCCGATCGGTGAAAACATTCATGAACAAGGCATTCTTGATATGACGATTGTGCCCGCCCGCGTGCAAGACAGTGTTTCCAACAAGGCGCAGACCATCGCCAGAAGTATCGCCGGAGCGCTTAATTACGAGGGCGTTCTGGCGGTAGAGATGTTTGTGCTGTCGTCCGGTGAAGTTTTGGTCAATGAGATTGCCCCGCGCCCGCATAATAGCGGACACTATACGCTCGATGCCTGTGCGACCGATCAATTTGAACAGCAGGTTCGTATGCTCTGCGGGTGGCCGCCGGGCGATACGACTCTTCATTCGCCGGTCGTCATGGTCAATCTTTTGGGCGACGCCTGGGGACAATCCGAGCCTCACTGGGAGCGGCTTGCCAGACATTCGAATGTCAAACTCCATCTCTATGGAAAAAAGGAGCCTCGTATGGGCAGAAAAATGGGACACTTTAATGTCCTCGCAAAGTCCACGGACGACGCATTAAAATTGGCTACCCAACTAAAAAGAGAAATTCGAGAGTTCGTTGAGCCTGTCGAAACGAACAACAGCAAAATAGAATATTAATGGGTACCGTTAATTTGTCGAAATGAAAGGCTTTATGTACATATTACCATGTGCGGATCGGTCTTATTATGCAGGCAGTACCAAAGATCTATACCTTCGCATTCAGCAGCATCAAAATGGCGAAGGAGCTAATTTCACTCGCAAACACCTGCCGGTTGTATTGGTGTATTTTGAAGAATTTCTAAGAATCGATGAAGCATTTCATAGAGAGAAGCAAGTTCAGGGATGGAGTAGGAAGAAAAAGGAAGCCTTGATTTACGGAAAGCACGGAAAACTTCCTGAATTATCTAAAAATCATATGCAGAATGGATCATTGGAAGAACGCACGCTCAGTGCTCAGAGTGCGAAGATACCGTTCGTTGAGCCTGTCGAAACGAACATCACCAAAATGGAAAAATAATGCGCAATTATTTAAGCTTATCAACACTCGGTGCAAAACCGATAATCATTTTATTGCTCACTCTCTCGGCATGCAAACCCGCTAAAGAAAAAGTCATCACTTCACCGGAATACATCAAAGAAATTGACACCTACTTTGAAGCACGCTTCAAGCGGCTCCCCACTGAAAATAGCTGGCTCAATCTCGCCGGACTCTTTTGGCTCAAGGAAGGCGAAAACACATTCGGTAGCGATTCGACAAACGCTCTCGTGTTTCCAAAAGCGGCTCCCTCCAAAGCCGGAAAGCTTATTCTCAAACAAAATCATGTTTACCTTGACGCGTCCGCGGAGATTCTTGTCAATGGAAAAAAAGTAAAATCGATGGAACTTCATAGCGATCAAGACTCAATCACGACCAAAATGACAATGGGCCAATTTCGGTTTTTTGTCATCAAGCGCGGAAATGAATTTGCCATTCGTCTTCGCGATCTTGAAAGCCAGACCGTCAAAAATTTCAAAGGGGTGGATCGCTATCCCGTCTCTGCGGAATTTCGAGTGCGCGCAAAATTTGAAAAATACGATCCGGAAAAAATTATACCTATTCCAACCGTGATTCCCGGCTATATAGACTCATCCCGATGTACCGGTGCGCTGGTGTTTGAACTGATGGGCGAGACTTATCGACTGGATCCGGTTATCGAGCAGGGTTCCGACGAATTCTTCCTCATTTTTGGTGATAAGACCAATGGGCATGAAACCTACGGTGGAGGGCGTTTCCTGTATTGCCCGTTTCCGGATTCGACGGGCTACACCACGATTGATTTCAATAAAGCCTATAATCCTCCGTGCGTCTTTACGACTTTTGCGACGTGTCCTCTTCCGCCCAAACAGAACAAGTTGGCGGTCGAGATTGGCGCAGGTGAAAAAAAATGGGAAGGTCATCATTAGTCACGCAGGCTATCCAAAGGAGTTCGTATGAAAAAACTATTTTTCTTTATCATTTCCGCATTTACGCTTTTTTCTCAGGAAAAAGACTCCACCAAATCCGAAAACCTTCAGAAATACGGAAATAACGAAAAAATAAGAGTCGCCGTCGTGCCTTTTAAAAACAATACGGGCAGTAAGGACTTTGATCCGATTGCGGCCGGCATCGGCGAGAGCATCATTTCCCATCTTTCGGGACTTCGTAAATTCAAGTTCATCGAACGCATGCAAATGGATAAAGCAATGAAGGAACAGGATTTTCAAATGAGCGATCAGGTGGACGCCGGTTCGGTCCAAGAAGCCGGCAAAATCCTGGGTGTCGAATACATTTTTATCGGCGACTTACAAAAGTTTAAAGATCGCCTGCGCATCAATGCCCGTCGCATGAGAGTGGAAGACGGTAAGCTCGAAGAAGCGGTGAGTGCGGAGGGCCCTGAAGACGATCTTTTTGATCTCCAGGATGAAATTGGGGAGAAACTGAAAGACTTATTTGAAGAGTAAAATACTTTTGGCCTTTCCCATCCCGTACGTCGAAATATCTTTTACAACCGTCCGCCAAAAACTCAATAAATTAGTCCTGAACGATTTCATTTTTCCTGAAACATAGCGTTATCTCTAACGTAATTCCCACCGATCTTGTCTACTAAAGCCCGACTACTACATTTGAGGATTTTTTATGAAGCTATTAAAATTCGCGTCACTGATATTCGGAGTTCAATTGCTGGCTCAGGAAATTGATTCCTCCTCCGCTTTGTTTTCACTGGCAGAAGCCGAGCGTAGTTTTGCGAAAACATCGGTCGCAGAAGGCGCGCGTTTAGCCTTTGTCAATAATCTTGCCGACAATGCCATTCTTTTTCGCCCCGGCCCGGTCAAAGGAAAGCCTATTTGGGTTGCACGGAAACCGGCTCCTTTTTCTCTCAAATGGGAACCGGAATTTGTCGACATCGCGGTCTCCGCAGACTTTGGCTATTCGACAGGCCCTTCGGAATTTGGCGGGTGGCAGCCCAATGCGCCTGCTGACCAATACGGCTACGGGTATTTCACATCCATCTGGAAAAAACAGGCGGACGGCGCATGGAAAGTTGCCCTAGACATAGGAATCGAAACACCGAAAACCAATGGCGAAACCCAATTCAAATTCCTATCCGGTGCGGACAAAAAAGGCTCACAAAAAATAGTAGCCGAAAAAGATGCAACTGAAAGCCTTTTGAAACGGGATCAGGAATTCTCTGCGGCCTGGAGTAAAAACTCGGAGGTCAGTAACTTCTTTGCAACCCATGCGCGTATCCACCGCAGCGGGAAATTGCCAACGACCGGCATGGATGGCGTGAAAACAGCGCTGGTCCTTGTTTCCGAGTGTAAAGCGGAATTGGCCGAAGTCGCATCATCCGGCGACATGGGCTATGTTTATGGAACTTATAGGAAATCGGATCAGGAAACCGGATGGTATTTGCGGATATGGAAAAAAACGGAAGAATGGAAAATCGTACTCGATTTACAGGCGCCCAATCCTCCGCAGAAAAAGTAACGCCGCGGATAATTCATTTGCACCGATTTGAAAAATCGTCTACTTTTGCGCGGTTATTTTGAATCGTGAACGAAGTAATTTTTTTTAAATGTAATACAATAATTAATAAGGAGAAATTCATGAAAAAAACTATCGTGCTCTTGACGGTCCTCGCACTCTGGCTGACGGCCTGTGGGCAAAAAGAATTTGTCGTCAAAGGTAAGAGTATCGAAAAGGAAAACTTCGACACGACGTGCACACCGTGCGATGATTTTTACAAATACACCAATGGCGGCTGGATGGCGAATAATCCCATTCCACCGGCGTTTTCACGCTGGGGCGCATTTAATGAGTTGATCGACCAAACCAACGGGGCTCTTCGAAGCATTGTCGAAGACGCCATGAAAAACCCCAATGCGAAACCGGGAACCAACCTTCAGAAAGTAGGTGACTTCTATTTTGCAGCGATGGATTCCGTAAAAATCGAAAGCGACGGTATCAAGGGAATTGAAAGCGATCTCAAAAAAGCGGATGCCATCAAGTCAACGGACGACATCGCGGTTCTGCTTTCCGATTGGCATCTCTTTCAGATGGCACCCGTATTTAATATTACGGCAGCCCAAGATGAAAAAAACAGTGCCATCGCGATTACGATCATTATGCAAGGCGGACTTGGAATGCCGGATCGTGATTACTACTTCGGCAACGACGAAAAAGCCACACGGGATGCTTATATCCTCTATATGACCAAATTATTTGCCCTGTCCGGAACCGATGCCAAAAAGGCTGCAGATATGGCAAAAACGGTTATGACCATTGAGACCCAACTCGCCAAAGCATCAAAAACTTTGGTCGAACAGCGCGATCCGGAAGCAAACTACCACAAAATGTCCGTTGATGAAGTTAAGAAATTGGCGCCAAATTTCGCATGGGATAAATACTTGGTCGGCCTCGGACTAAGTGCCATTAAAGAAATCAACGTGAGTCAGCCTGATTTCATAAAGGAAGTTGGCACCATGATGAAATCCGTAAAGCTTGAAGATTGGAAAACATACCTTCGCTTCCATATGCTAAATTATGCGGCGCCACACTTAAGTTCCGTATTTGTCAATGCCTCCTTTGAATTCAACGGAAAAACACTCACCGGGCAAAAGGAAATACAGCCCCGCTGGAAACGCATGACCGCCTTGACGGATAATCATCTTATTGATGCGATTGGCCAACTGTATTCCGAGAAGTATTTTCCGGCCAGTGCCAAAGCCAAAGCGCTTGAAATGGTCAACAACATGAAAGAGGCTTTTCGTGATCGCATCACGAAGCTCGACTGGATGAGCGACAGCACGCGGGCAAGGGCCCTGGCGAAACTCAACACGTTTCGTGTCAGAATCGGATACACGGACAAGTGGAGAGATTACTCAAAGCTAGAAGTTTCGCGCGTATCCCATATTGCCAACGTTATGAATTCCGAACGCTTAGAGGGCAGGCTTACTCTGGACGACGCCGGCAAACCGGTGGACCGCGATCGTTGGCCCTATTCTGCGGCAACTGTGAACGCATCCTATAACCCGACAAGAAATGACATTACGTTTCCTGCCGGTATTCTCCAATACCCATATTTTAATCCCGGCGCCGACGAAGCGGTTAACTATGGGGGAATTGGCGCAGTCATCGGACACGAAATGACTCACGGCTTTGACGATCAAGGTTCGCAATATGATGCCGATGGAAACCTCAAGTCATGGTGGTCCGACGTCGATCGTAAGAAATTTACCGAAAAAGCCGATCGTGTTGTCAATCAATTTGATTCGTATGTCGCCATTGATACTCTGCATATCAATGGTAAACAGACACTCGGTGAAAACATTGCCGACCTTGGCGGCGTCACCATAGCCTACCACGCGCTCCAAAAGGTTTTAGCTAAAAAGCCGATGGGGAAGATCAGCGGATTCACACCGGAGCAGCGTTTTTTCATGTCATGGTCGCAGGTTTGGAGAACTAATATCCGCGACCAGCGCCTTCGCCTGCAAGTGAAGACCGACGTGCACTCACCAGGCCTTTTCCGTGGATTGGGGCCCCTCACAAATCTCGATGTTTTTGCCAAAGCTTTTGGATGTAAAGATGGCGACAAAATGGTTCGCCCTGAAAGTGTCCGTGCGGTGATCTGGTAATTGTTCTATAAGCTATTTTTTATCGAAGTCATTGCAGGATTTGATCGTGCAATGACTTCTTTTTTTAGGGATAATCAATGCTGGATGTGACGCGCCATAGAGGAATTGCCGTTTTGACGATGTCGGACGGAAAAGTACAAGCTCTGGACGATACGATGATGGAATGTATCATCGACGCGTTGGAGTCTTGCCGTGATGACTCCGCGCTTATCCTCACGGGAATGGGTAAGGCTTTCTCCGCGGGAGTAAATCTCCATAAGATTCTGGAGGGCGGAAAATCCTATACAGAAAAATTTCTTCCGCTTCTCGATCGAATGCTTGAAAAATTATATCTGTTTCCAAATCCCGTTATCGCTGCCATCAATGGCCATGCCCTGGCCGGAGGGTGTATCCTGGCCAATGCATGCGATTATCAGATCATGTCCTCCGGCAAGATCGGGGTAACCGAATTACTCGTCGGTGTTCCGTTTCCCACGCTGGCGCTTAATATTCTAAAAAACTCTTTGGAGTCAAAATTTCAGGAAGAGAGCATTTATTTCGGCAAAATCTACTCCACGGAGATGGCTCTTGAACGAGGACTGATCCGTGAAATTGCAACGCCGGAGGCATTAATGACGCGCTCTTTTGAGGCGGCGGAACAATTCACAAGCATTCCCCCGGCCGCATTTTCACTGACCAAGAGACAATTGCGTCAACCGGTCGTCGATCATGCCAGGAAGTATGGATTTGAGGCAGAAATTCTAATCGAATGGTTGTCGCCCCAAACGCACGACCGAATCAGAGCCTATATGGATAAGACGACCCGGGGAAAAAAGGTAACCGCGGAATGAAATATCCGTTTAACTATGCAAAGATATTCGTTAATAAAAGGAGAACGTATGAAGTTAGGACAGATTTTTGTACTGCTGATTGCAGTCACGCTATTTGCACAAACCAAGGAGAAAAAGGTCATGGCTCAGGAAGCCGATATTCCGTTTCAGAAATTTACGCTCGATAATGGGCTGACGGTGGTTATTCACGAGGACCATAAAGCGCCTATTGTCGCGGTCAATATTTGGTATCATGTGGGATCAAAAAATGAAAAGTCCGGAAAAACAGGATTCGCGCACCTTTTCGAACATTTGATGTTCAATGGCTCTGAAAATTACGACCATGATTATTTTCAAATGATGGAAAAAATCGGAGCGACGGATCTAAATGGAACAACCAACGAGGATCGAACCAATTATTTCCAAAATGTACCTGTGGCGGCGTTTGATGTTGCCCTGTGGATGGAGTCCGAGCGTATGGGTCATCTTATTGGCGCGATTTCGCAAGCCAAACTCGATGAACAGCGTGGCGTAGTTCAAAACGAAAAACGACAGGGTGAAAACGAGCCCTACTCCCTCGCGGAAGACTTGATTGTCAAAGCAACATGGCCTGCCGGACATCCTTATTCATGGACTGTCATCGGCTCTATGGAGGATTTGAACGCCGCTTCGCTTACCGATGTACAGGACTGGTTCAAAGGCTACTATGGCACGGCCAATGCGACGATTGTGATTGCCGGCGATGTGGATACGAAAGACGCTCTTGATCGTGTTAAGAAATATTTTGGTGATATTCCGGCCGGACCACCGGTTTCAAGATTTGAATCGTGGATTGCAAAACGGACGGGAACCCAGCGCCAGAGCGCACAAGATCGTGTACCGCTTCCCAAAGTCTCAAAAATTTGGAATGTTCCAGGTTATGGAACGAGAGACGCGGCCGCACTGGACATTGTGAGTGATATTCTTTCAAGCGGTAAAAATTCCAGACTTTACAAACGCCTTGTGTACGACGATCAAATTGCGACCGATGCGAATGCGTATGTCGATATTCGGGAGATTGCCGGACAATTTACGATCGAAGCCAAAGCGAAACCCGGCGTGGATATTTCAAAAGTCGAAAAAGCGCTCAACGAGGAACTCGCCAAGTTTTTGGCAGAAGGTCCGACACAAAAAGAACTCGATCGCGTTCGCACCCAGTATTTCGCCGGAAAGATTCGCGGAATGGAACGTATCGGCGGCTTCGGCGGCAAGTCGGATATCCTTGCACGCTCGCAAACGTTTGGCGATTCTCCGGATGCTTACAAAAGTGATCTAAAGTATGTGGAATCATTTACTCCCCTTGATCTTCAAAAAGCCGCACAGACATGGCTCTCGGATGGCGTTTATGTTTTGACCATCACCCCTTTTGCGGAATATAAAGCAGCAACCGCGGGTGCCGACAGAAAGAACATTCCCGCCATTGGCAATTCTAAAGATGCGGAGTTCCCAAAAATTCAAAAGTCACAATTGTTCAATGGACTTGCGATTTGGCTTTCCGAGCGCAAAAATATTCCGGTCGTCGGATTTAATTTACAGATTAATGCGGGCGCGGCGGCAGATCAGTTCGCCTTGCCAGGAACCGCTTCGCTTGCGATGGGCATGCTCGACGAAGGCACCACGAAACGAAATTCGCTGCAGATCAGTGAGGAACTCGCCATGCTTGGGACGAATCTTGGTTCCGGTTCCAATCTCGATATGTCGGTTGTTTCTATGAATTCTCTAAAGGCGAATCTCGACGCATCGCTGGATATCTACGCTGACGTTATTTTGAATCCATCCTTTCCGGACGCCGATTTTCAGCGTTTGAAAAAGCAGCAGAAGGCCGGCATACAACAGGAGAAAGTTTCTCCTGTTCCGATGGCGCTTCGCGTATTTCCGAAACTATTTTATGGCGAAGGTCATGCTTACGGAAATCCCCTGACCGGTTCAGGCACCGAAGAATCTGTTGACAAAATGACACGTGAAGACATGATCAAATTCCACCAGACCTGGTTCAAGCCTAATAACGCGACGCTCGTCGTTGTCGGTGACATCACGATGGACGAACTCAAATCAAAATTAGAATCACGTTTCAAAAGTTGGAAACAGGGTGAGATACCAAAGAAAAATATTGCCGATGTTGTGATTCCCAAAAATTCGTCCGTCTACATCATTGATCGCCCCGGTTCGCAGCAGTCGCTCATTTTTGCCGGACATCTTACAGTACCAAAAAACAACCCGGATGAAATAGCTATTGAGCTGATGACCAATGTTATCGGAGGAGATTTTACGTCGCGTATCAATATGAATCTGCGGGAAGATAAACACTGGAGCTACGGTGCAAGCGCTTTCACGATGGATGCGCGTGGCATGCGACCCTTTATCGGATATGCGTCTGTGCAATCCGACAAAACAAAGGAGTCGATCCTTGAAATGAAAAAGGAATTCAAGGAATTCATCTCCACGCGTCTGATGACCGAGGATGAATTCTCTAAGGTTCAAAACAACATGATCCAGCAATTGCCGGGATCGTGGGAAACCAATGCCGCCGTCAGCGGAACGATGGGTGCGATGGTACGATACGGATTTGATGATAGTTATCCATACACCTATGTGAAAAAGGTACGTGAACTCAAGCTCGCGGACGCGCAGAATGCGGCGAAAAAAACAATCAAACCGGATACCTTCATCTGGCTGATCGTCGGCGATCGCTCGAGAATAGAAGCCGGAATCAAGGAACTCAAAATCGGTGATGTAAACTACCTGGATGCGAGTGGGAATAGTGTAAAATAGACCAACGCGTACGCCAACCACTCCCTGACCCTCGCCTTCGCAAGGCGAGGAAACTTTCTAATTGAAATTTTCATAGAAAGTTCCCCTTCCTCTCGGAGGAAGGG
>JANNSF010000226.1:0-2610 GCA_031402315.1 bacterium
CTATTGGCCTCAAACCCATATTGCATTTCTGGCAATGAAAGGTAGTTTGCTGCCGAAACCTTTCTGTGTGACCCCTCTGATAAGTTCCGCATCCCCGTATCATGCTGAAAATACTCTGTACAGCGCATGGTATCTTTGGGAAACGGGCATTCGATCTCTCTACGCAGTCGGTATGGCTTTGAGAGTATCCTTGGGGAGTGATTTTATTAATGCGGTATGCCGTCATTTGTTTTGGAAAAAACGCATTTTCTTTTATTTGAAAAATATTTTGGTGTATTCTGCATTCTTTGATAGTTCAAGCCAAATAGAACTGTTACGTAAAAGTGTTCGATCGTCAATGCGTCATGCAACGTTTTGTAATGGAATAGCATTATTGTTTGTGTTTGTCATTGCGGAATTACCCGCGTGGACGAAGCGATGGTTTTATCGACTGGCCTTTCCGCTGCTTCAGCCGCATCGATGGTCTGAAGTGAAAAAGAAAATAAAGGAAAAGCAAGTTCTTCATAAAAAGGCGCATGCATCGGAAGATGAAAAAAATATGCCAAGAAGTTACGATCGTGAAGCACGATTATGGCCCTAAATAAATTCGGAGATAAATCATGTGCGGAATAGCGGCGTTTATTGCTAAAGACTCGTGTGATGCTTCCATCATAAAAAAAATGACCGATATCATTGCCTATCGGGGGCCGGATGGAGATGGGCACGAATCCTTTGACAACGGCCGAGTTTGGCTTGGGCATCGGCGCCTGGCTATCATTGATCTAAGTGAAGGCGGAAAACAACCCAAGTCGTTTCATGGGAAATACTCCATAACGTACAATGGTGAAATATACAATTACGTTGAACTGCGTGAAGAGCTGAAAAAATTGGGGTACGTATTTTCGACGCAATCGGACACGGAAGTCATGCTTGCGGCGTACGACCAGTGGGGCGTAAACTGCCTGAATCGTTTTAATGGAATGTTTGCCCTTGTTCTTTTTGACAAGGTGAGAAGAAAAATTTTTGCGGCGCGTGATCGTTTTGGAGTAAAACCCCTTTACTACTGGCGATCGCCTAATGGTGATTTAGCATTAGCGTCCGAAATCAAACAGTTTTCCGTACTCGAAGGTTGGAAGCCGCTGATGAATGATCAAAGGGTGGCCGACTTCTTAGGGTTTAGCGTTTACGATCATACGGACGAGACGATGTTCAAAAACGTTTTTCAGCTTCGCGGGGGCATGGCCATGGAATGGGAATATTCAAAGAATTCAGACCCGGACGTGTACAATTGGTATACACTGGCACCCCGTGAATTTCGAGGTACGTATGCCGATGCGGTTGGCGAATTTCTTCACCTTTTTACCGATTCAGTCCGATTGCGGCTTCGGGCGGACGTTCCGGTTGGATCATGCCTTTCCGGAGGCCTTGATTCGTCATCGATTGTCTGTATCGTCAATAACTTACTTTTGGAGCAGGACGCCCACTCCATGCAAAAGACCTTTTCCGCGTACGCGGATATAACAAAATATGATGAGAGCCCTTTTATCAAAGAGGTGGTCGCTAGCCGAGATATTGACGCGTACCATATTACTCCTCCGGGGAGTGAATTGATGGAAACTTTTCCTAAGATGGCCTGGCACCAGGATGAGCCGTTTGGTTCCACGAGCATTTATGCTCAGTGGCATGTTTTCAAACTTGCGGCACAACATTCGGTAAAAGTAATGCTTGATGGGCAAGGCTCGGATGAGCAGCTGGCGGGTTATTATCCTTTTTACGGAACGCGTTTGGCTGAGCTCGTTGTTAATTTTCGATGGATTCGATTTTACAAAGAATTTATTCTCTCCAAGAACGGTGAATCGATTGATCGGTGGGCACTGCTGCGGAGAGTCGCCAATGTTATGGTGCCCTTTCACGGTCCACGGTCCTTGGTTTATCGATTTCGGCCGGAATCCGGAACGAGCTGGTTCAATCGCGATGCCCTGGCTGCAAAGAATATTAATATCCGGCAAGTGGAAGGTGAATACCGGGCTAACGTAAACGCAGCATGTGAAGCGCAGATGATGCGAACTAATTTGCCCATGCTGCTTCATTCAGAAGATCGAAATTCAATGGCTCATTCGATCGAAGCTCGCGTTCCTTTCTTAGACTACCGCCTTGTGGAATTTATTATGGGCCTTCCCAGTGACTTCAAAATATACGACGCGACGACAAAACGAATTCTGCGAGACAGCATGCATGGAATTTTGCCTGAAAAAATAAAACGTCGGACCGATAAGCTTGGCTTTGTAACTCCGGAAGAGGTTTGGATTAAGGAATATTCTTCCGAATTCAGAATCCGCCTGACCAATGCCATAAAGGCTTCCAAAGGTTTGCTCAATCAAAATCTAATCGCCGATTTTGATAATTATCTCGGTGGAAAATCTAAATTGTACGGGCAATTTGTGAAGGCTTTGTCCTTGGCGGAGTGGATGAAAGCGTTTAAGATTTGATGCAAATTACTCAAGGTGAAGCCAAAAATTTCTTGACAATATAGGTCTCCCCGAGTACATTGCGCCGTCTTAGAAATGGCTATTTTGCTCAGTAGCTCAATGGTAGAGCATTCGGCTGTTAACCGAAGGGTTGTAGGTTCGA
>JANNSF010000227.1:0-6397 GCA_031402315.1 bacterium
TCTTCGACGACTAAAATACACTTCTCTAAACCCGTAATATCCGTTTCGTGATCTGTTTCATGGCCGGATTCGGAAAAAGAATCCACGTCGGCATCATAGCCCACGGCTTTCCGATCGGTTTCAACTATTTCTTCTTTGCTCCATGAGGAATCTTGCGTTGGCAATTCCAATACAAATGTCGTCCCCTTATTTTCTGCACTTATTGCGGTCAGGCTCCCATGATGCAGTTGCGACAATTCCTTGGCCAGAGCAAGACCTATGCCTGTCCCCGGGTACTCCCGTGAAGAGGAGGAGTCGATCTGGTAAAAACGATCAAAAATTCTAGGCAATTCTTTTTCCGGAATTCCAATGCCCGTATCGTGAACTTCGATTCGAAGCTTGTCATTTTGGAAAAGAATCCGAACGCTCACGCCTCCCTGCAGTGTAAATTTGATTGCATTCGAAAGCAGGTTGAACATGATCTTTTCAATCACTTCACGATCGCGGTACAGGGATGGCAACGCCTCTTCCATCTGGACGTCAAGCGAGATTCCTCTTTGGTCCGCGAGCGATTCAAAAGAATGAACTACGCCTTTGATAAAGTCCAGATTCCCCCGCGATGCATGGATGGGCATTTGACGGCCTTCAATTTTTGATAAATCGAGTAATTGATTGACCAGCCGGAGAAGGCGTTTGCTATTGCGCAACATGGACTCAACCATGCCGGGTTTGGGCTGCGCCTCTTGCTTCATCATTTCCAGAGGCCCCATGATCAGTGTGAGTGGCGTACGAAATTCGTGGGAGATATTTGCAAAAAATCTCGACTTGAGCTGGTCAATTTCCTGAAGTTTTTGATTAAGCTCCTCTTGTTTTTTTAAGAGCTCTTGATTCCTTTTGTTTTTCTGCCGTTGAAAATAAAAAACAAGTGCTCCAATCAATAGTAGCGAAATAATCCCCATCAGAAGCAGATTTCGAAATAATAATTTTACCCGATCTTCCTGTTCCAGAAGATTGATGGTCTGCTGTTTCTTCTCCGCTTCGTATTTCGCCTCCAAGTCTGTGAATTGCTTTAATTTATTCTCTGTGTAAATGCTATCGTTGAAGGCAAACGACAGCTCGCGATACTCGAGAGAGGCTTTATAATTATTTCTAAGCTTTTCAATATCAGCCAACATTCGATAGGAATCTCTTATTCGGGTTTTATCTTTGAGTTTCTTCGCAAAACTCAGGGAGCTGTCGGCATTCTTGATTCCTTTTTCGTATTGGCCCGTTCCGGAATAGGCTTCCGCAAGCCCAACGTGAATGGCCGCCAACGCCACGTCGTCGTTGTTTTTTCCGGCCATAGAAAATGCTTTATCATAATAACTAATAGCTAATGGATAATCCTTTTTATTGACATGGGCTTGGCCAAGATTGATATAGGCTATGCAAATACCTTGTTCGTTATGAAATTCTTCATTGAGAGCCAACGCTTTCAAGAACGATTGGATGGCCTGATCATGCCTTCCGGTTTCCGAAAATATCATTCCTAAATTTATGTAGTTTCGGTTCATGTCGAATTTCTGGCCTGACCTCCGATGAACCTCAAGGGATTTTTCCTGATAGAATTGAGCTTTTTCATAGTTTTTCCATTCAAAATGAGCGACCCCAAGCATGTTATAAGCCTGCCCTAGCCCGTCTTCATTCGCCGAGTGCTCGAAAACATCCACCATTTTCAACGCGTAGTCGGCCACCTTATCATACTCGCCATTCGCGCGATGATAGAGCGCCATGTACGTGTATGAAATACCTATGCCATCGGTATAATTTATTTTTTTTGAGATAGCCAGCGCTTCTTCAGCCAATTTAGGTATGGCTTCCCGGTTCGCTGCAAGTTCAAGCCGACAGAGATTGAAGATGATCTTAACTTTGATGGAGTCGTTTTGTGTGTAATGACTCAGAATATTGTAAAGACTATCCAGTTTATTGCTCTGTCCGGCGGAAGGCCGCACGAGTCCGGCAAGACAAATCAATACTAGAAATCGGGTTTTCATAAAAATACAACCGTTAAGAAAATGCTGTGGCAATTATAGTAATATGTGCATTCCAATGCAAATACTAGCGCAGATATGCTATCGCCTCGATTTTTAGATCACTTACTCGCAATGAAACGTCACTTTTTCGGTATGAAATGTTCCATAAAACTTTCATGTATCCGTGCCGTATCGTATCTTGTAATCAGGTAGCCCATTTTGAGTTTTGATATATGAACCTGTATTTTAATACGTTTCGCAATCGATTGATCATTTCCGGAGTGCTCGGGGCAAGCTCCTATTTCCTTTTGAGTCTAATTCAAAAAAAACCACAAATGGCAACCGCTGTTTTTTGGTATTATCGCTATTCCGCTTTTGCTTTTTTAACCTACCTCATCATGATGGAATTGCATGAGTGGAAAAGCCGAACCATTCAAAAGAAAATTGGGTGGCACCAGAATTTTAAGAGACGCTTTCTGATTGAAGTCTTGTCTTCTGCGCTTATTTCGCTTACGACGGTGACGGCGGTTACCAGCGGCATGTTTTTCTACTTCATGCCGATGGACTTTGGCTATAGCGACTGGACGTTTTATAACACGATTGGATTTCTGCTTTCGCTCATTTTTATGGGCTTTGTCAATTTTGGTTACTTTATGGAAGAGTGGAGCTTCTCGATATTGAGGGGCGAATCGCTTCAAAAGGAAAATATCCGAGCTAAACTTGAAGCCTTGCAGAATCAAATCAACCCGCATTTCTTGTTCAATAATTTTAATATCCTGAATGCCCTCATACTGAATAATCCTCCACTTGCTCATTCCTACTTACAAAAAATGTCCGATGTTTTTCGCTATCTTCTAAAACGTCATCGCGATGAAACCGTTCCTCTTTCGGAAGAGCTGCAATTTATTGACGATTACTTATTTCTGATAAAAATCCGATTTGAAAATGTAGAGATTCGTAAAACACTAGACGACGATTATTTGACATGGCATATTCCACCGGCAACGTTACAGATTCTGATCGAAAACGCAATCAAACACAATGAGGTTTCAAAACGTCATCCTCTTTGTATCGAAATCAGGACCGATGCTTTTGCCAATCTCACGGTAAAAAATAATTTACAACCCAAAAAGCCGCATGAATCCGACCAAGGCACAAAGACGGGACTCTACAATATCACGGAGCGGTACCGGTTTTTGAGTGACCAAAAACCGGAAATTTTACAAACGCAGGAGATTTTTTCGGTTACGGTTCCGCTTTTAAAGGTTGCCCACGCATGACTATTCTCATTGTCGAAGACGAGCCCCTCGCAGCGCACGCCCTGCGCGAACTCATCGTATCTTGCAACGATCAGTTTCAGATTCTTCCAATCGCGGATACGATAGATGACGCCGTGGAAACCATCTCTCACTTTACGCCGGACCTGATTTTTCTAGATATTCATTTGGCCGATGGATCTGCGTTTGAGATTTTTAAGCGCGTTGAAGTCCGTTCCCCTGTAATATTCGCGACCGCCTACGACGCCTATGCCGTGCGCGCCTTTGAAGTCAACAGCATCGACTACCTTCTTAAACCGATCACGCGTGAGTCAGTAGAACACGCCTTTCAGAAATTTGATAGCATGAAAAGCGCTTTGAGAAGCGGGGACGAATCGTATCGTGCCATTTCTGCTTCTCTGCCTTACAAGGATCGCTTTTTAGTAAAAGTCGGAGCGAAGTTGATCCCATTGTCGACCGACGAAATTCTGTATTTTTTCGCGGACGACAAACTTACGTTTCTGGTTACGAATACCAACAAACGCTATTTGGTCAATTATACGCTATCCCAACTTGAGTCGCTTTTGGCCCCAACAGCATTTTTTAGATTAAATCGACAATACATAGCGACACAGCGCGCTATTATGGCCTTAGAGGCCCATGTGAAGGGTCAGGTAGCAGTTCGTCTTCAGTTCCTGGATAATGCAAAAGCGGTTATCAGTCGGAAAACGACGCCGGAATTGAAATCTTGGCTTGGGCGCTGAAGCGGATGTTCATTTCGGACGTCACGATCGATAAAATGAAAAAGGACTCCGCTTGGAGTCCTTTCTTGCTCTAGTTCGAGATTTTTAAGATAAAATCACATTTCCGACAAGGACCAAGGCTATTATGAGCCCAAGCCATAAAAAAACCTCAAACGTTTGTTTTTTAGAAGTGGTGCCTTCCATAGAGATTCCCTCTCGTTAAATTCAACATGCTAATATAATAAAATGGACGTTCTTTTTCAAGATTATTGAACGTTCATGCATACTTTTTTTTAAGAGGAGGTAAATCAAAAAGCCTTCGGAGGTTTTTCGAGGTTTCTAAAAAGCGGTCGAATCCGATGGTTGTAAAGTAAAAGAGCCGGTATTATTTCAGCAGTAGCATTTTTCGGGATTGTGCAAATACTTTACCGTTTTGTCCCTTCGACGTCATCCGGTATATATAAATGCCCGAGCCAACCGTGCTGTTGCGCTCGTTCCGGCCATTCCATATAAGGGCATGTACACCAACCGGATAATTTTTGGACACGAGAGTCTTAACTCTTTGACCAAGGACATTATAGATAGCAATCTCAACGTTCGCCGACTGTGGCAAGGCAAACACGATCTTAGTGGTGGGATTGAACGGGTTTGGATAGTTTGCATGAAGCTCAAATTTTTTAGGAATTGTCACCGCAATCGTCCGTATCTCGTGGTACGTAATGGTACCATTATAAGCGACATCCCCAAGACGATACGAGTACATTTTTCCGGCTTCTGTGTTCAAATCTTTGTACGTATAATCGGTTGCAAAACTCTTGGTACCCTGCCCTTTTAGTTGAGTAAGATGTTCAAACGACAATTCCATGTCCTCATGATTTTCCGCACGTTCCAATATCCAATAGGCATTTTCCACTTCACTCTCGGTTCGCCAACTGAGGTCAACGCCCTCCAAAGACTGCTGTGCTGCAAAGAACGCCAATTCGACCGGAAGACTAATATCCAAGAGTGGGGCCGTTTCAAGCACCTCCACGGATGTATAAGCACTCACACGAACAGGGTCCGCCGATGCGCGAATATTTGCGCCGGAGTCGATCACGATAGTCACCGTCGTTTGATTACCAATTGTAACGGTCGATGGAACCGTTATGATGACCAAGGAGTCCCCCTGAGTTGTCACCGTCGTGGCCGCCGTATTATTGACATCGACGAGGGATGCCGTAATAGATGACGGAAGTATAATTTTAGTGGAATCGTATTTTAGAAAAATCTGCGAACTCCCTGAAACAAGCTTTCCACGCAACCCGGTTGTAAACACCCATGTCCATTGGAGCGCGACGTTGGTTGCTTTTTGGGATAGTGTGCTAACGGATAAATTATTGATTTTTGTTCTCGTGGCTTTGATCGTATAAATGGGACTTGAGGCCGGCGTCGGTTGGGCACTGGTATTCACATCAAGATCGTAGCTTCCGGAATCGGAAGGATTCACGATACCCGCCGCCGTGGCAAAGGTAACGATGGGACTCTGAACATTGCTGATAGCGACCGGCGTCGTTATTGTTACCGTTCGTGTTCCGCTATTGGTGGTTACTATGGATGCGGCCGTCGGCGTACCTACACTCACGGTCACATTACTTCCTGCGATACTGGCGGGGACCGTGGTACCGGCTGGAAATGTAATCGTTATGGTTCCTACATTGACCGTAAGTGCTTGAGAAACGGTAAACTGGACCGAGTAGCCACCGGACATGTTGACGGTATCGGTGTTCGCGGTGGCAAATGAAACCGTAATCGCCGAAACGGCGGCAACGTTGCTGATCGGGTATGAAGTGCTTGTAACTGCTCCTGTCTCAACCGAAGTTTTTGCTGTTACGGTATAATTTCCCGCAACCGGATTTGTGATTCCAAGTATTTTCACGGTGACGAGCCCACTGTTTCCAATATTTACGGAGGCGGGTACGGTAAACGTTACAGCCTGACCGCTCGTCGTGGGAGTACCACCCAATACACCGTTTACGCTGTCGGTCAATGTGCCGAAGGTCGTTCCGGCCGCAAATGTGATGGTGATTGTGCTTGTTCCACCGAGTAAACGCCCATTGGTGCCCGTATTGAAGACGACTGTATAGGTCACACCGGCCGTTGACGGCGTGTACACGCTGGGCGTAACCGTAGGCGTTGTTACTGTCGTCGTTGTGGCGGTGGTTGAATACTGAGAGGATGTCGCGGCCGCTTCGGCGGTAGTGCTCACAGTCAATGTGAGGGTCGTGGAAACCAGCATTGGATTGAGTATGCCGGCCGATGACCCAATGGCGATCGTCACATTCGCAATATTTCCAACGGTAACCGGTGTCGTAATAGTCAAAGCCTGCCCCGATGCCGTTGCATTTACAGTTGGATTGGTACCATTGAC
>JANNSF010000228.1:0-2941 GCA_031402315.1 bacterium
AGTTGACGAATAAGGTCGACCAAATCCTTACGAACGGTTGGTTCGCCGCCGGTGACGCGAATTTTGCGAACGCCCATTCCGATCATGACACGCGCAAACCGCGTAATTTCATCATACGACATCAATTCATTGCGGGGAACAAACTCTACTCCGTCAGACGGCATACAATACACACATCGAAAGTTACACCGATCCGTCACAGAAATACGGAGATAATTGATTGGTCTTCTAAAACCGTCCGTCAGCATGGCCTTCCTTCTATCATTGTATCATTGTAACAGCATAGGAGATGCCGAATAAAAATTCAATGTATTACTCTTTTTCATCCTTTTCTTAGAAATTCTGTTCGGATCGGTAGAGTGATCATCACTTCACATCCTTTCTCCTCTTCACTCTTGACTTCTATTCGACCGTGATGTTTCTGAATTATGGCAAAGCTCTCCGTCAATCCAAGACCTTTACCCGATCCCGTCTCCCGAGTTGTGAAAAACGGATCGAAAATCTTGTCCTGAATTTCTTTCCCGATACCCGGGCCATTATCCCAAAACCGGATAGTGATGCAGTCTCCCTCCGCCGTCACGATCTTTTCTGTTTTGACACGAATCACGCCTTGCCCTATTTCTATCCGGCCGGTTTTTTCGGCGTCCTTGATCGCCTGAACGGCGTTATTCAGAACATTGATGAAACACTGGTTCAATTCGCTGATCGAACAGAATAGAAGAGGGAGTTCGTGGTATTCCTTCTGTACACGGACGTCGGCGTGTTGCCGCATAAAAAGATCCATGACGATTTCCAGATGCGTGTTCACGTTCGCCTCTTTCCATTCCGATTCATTGACTGCACTGAAATGCTTGAGGTTTTCAACGATTTCTTTGATACGATCGCTTCCCACGATAGAACTCTGAATTGCCGGAATTAAATTATTCCGAACCAACTCCTTCATTTCCTGAGGTAGCTTATCGTGTTCCGGAGTTTTGGAGAATTGATGCAGCATGCGGCGAAAATGGTCAAGATTGCCCTTTACAAAGGTGAGCGGATTGTTGACCTCGTGAGCAATTCCGGCTACCATCTGACCGAGGGAGGACATTTTTTTTGCTTGGATAATCTGCGCCTGCTGATTTCGGATTTGTTCGTTTTTTACGGCGAGTTCCGTATTTTGCTGATCCAAGATGCGATTCTTTTCCATGATCTCTTTTGTGCGCGCCTTCACCTGATCTTCGAGATACTTTCTTTGTTTTTCGATTCGGCTAATGCGCCTAGAGTACCCAACAAACCCACTAACCAAAATCAAAACGGTGACGATCAATCGAAACCACCACGTCTGCCAGTATGGAGGTGAAATCCGTATGCGAACGGAGGTCCCATTTTCATTCCAAACGCCGTCACTGTTGGCACCTTTTACTCGAAATGCATATTCGCCCGGATTCAAATTGGTGTAGCTGGCAAAACGCCGATTTCCAACATAGTTCCAGTCTTTGTCAAAATTTTCCATAAAATAAGCAAATGTATTCTTCTCGGATGAACTGAAGTTCAGCGCTGCAAATTCAAATGAAAAAACATTATCTTCATGAGTGAGTTCAATGGTCTCAATCTCCGATATACTTTTTGGGAGCTTTACTTCTTTATTGAGTTTTTTGAAGGCTGTCAAAACCACGGCCGGAGCGTTGGGATTCTCTTTGATGCTATCCGGGTGAAATGCATTGAAGCCATGGATGCCGCCAAAAAACATAAACCCGTCCCGTGCACGCGCATACGCACCTTGATTAAATTCATTGCTCTGAAGACCGTCGATAATATCGAAATTTCGGAAATCGTTTTTCATGGTACCATGGATAAGTCGCTTTTCTGAACGAGGATTAAAACAGGACAGTCCCTTGTTTGTGCTTAACCACAAATTTCCTTTGGAATCCGGAAGGATGCCAAAAATCGCATCGTTGGGTAAGCCATCTTTCATGGTGTAGCGAATCGCCGTCTCGCTCTTCGGATCAAATCGATTTAGTCCTTCACTCGTACCCACCCACAAAAATCCATCCAAGTCCTCATAAAGCGACAAAATAACATTATGACTAATGCTTCCCGGAATTTTATCGTCATGAATATGGCGCTTAAACGTATTATTTTTCAGATCGATACAGACTAGTCCACCGCCGTTGGTACCAACCAGAAGTTCGCCCGACCGCGTTTCATACAGCGCATAAATAATATTATCCGTGAGACTTTGCGGATCATAACGGTAGGGAATGAAATTTCCCGTTTTTTTGTCAAAGCGGTTCAATCCTCGGCCACGCGACGCGATCCAGATATTTTCTTTTTGATCTTCAAGAATACAATACACCACATTGTCAACCGGATTTTTTGGATTTTCCTTGTCCAAATAATAGCTGACAAACGTATTCGTTTTCCGATCAAATTTGTTTAATCCGCCTCCCCGAGTCCCGACCCATAACGTGTGGGAGCGATCTTCGTAAATAGACAGAATACGGTTATAACCCAAGCTTCGTGGATCGTTTTCTTTGTGAATGAAATGCGTAAACGTGTCGGTCTTCCGGTCCAGCCGATCCAGCCCGTTTTCGTCCGTGCCGACCCAAATATAACCCTCATGATCTTCAAACAAGGCTACCACCTGGGAACCGCTCAGACTGTTGGATGCCGAAATGTCGTAATCGTAGTGCCTGAATCTTTCTCTATTCAAATCGTATTTACTCAAGCCGCCTCCATAAGTCCCAAGCCACATAATCCCCGTGCGATCTACCGCGGAGGCATTGACCGCATTGTTACTTAGGCTCTTAGGGTCAAGCGGATTATTGTAATAGGTGGCAAAACGATCGGTCTCCCGATCGTAGAGATTCAGACCGTTATTCGTTCCAATCCATAGACGCCCGGTTGAATCCTCAAAAATGAGCTTGATCCAATTACTGCTTATCGAATGCGGATTGGCGGG
>JANNSF010000229.1:0-7717 GCA_031402315.1 bacterium
GACTTTCGGGAGTCATGACCAGGGCCTCTTCAGGACAAACCTCCTCGCAAATGCCGCAGCCCGTGCACGCTTGCGGATTCACCGCAAGCGAAAAGAAACTGCCGCTGCCTTTCGATTGCGAATCCGGAATCGCAAAAAAAGTTTTGGTTGCCGACGCCGGAAATGTACTCAGCAAAGGCATGAGGGTATTGAATTGGCCGGTCAATTCCGACAGACGTTCGCCTTCAAGTTTCATCTGCGAAGAAAGCCTTTCGAAGGCATCCGGTAAAATTTCACCAAGCGTACTCATTTTATTATTGGAGGCCGATACCATCTGATTCGCCAGCTTGGCGAGATTTGTTATAACCGGCGGTGTCATTTGTGTCATCCCAACTCCATTCGATTGCACGCGCTCGACGGCAGAACGGATCAGGGACTCGGCAGAAATGACAATCGATGGAATGGCCATGTCGGGACAGTACACGGAACATTGTCCGCACCCGCTGCATTTCGATGCGATGAATTCAGGAAATTGTCTCCTCGATAGACCGGCGTTGTTAAAATTAGCGCTCGCCGCAGGAACAACCGGAATACTCTGAAATGGATCGGCAACGATCTCTTTCGTATTTCCTGTTTCGTAAAAAAGTCCGGTACGATCGTAAAACTGTGCAATTCGCGAATATGGCGGCCCGCGATCTTCGTACTTGCGCAGCGCGAGAGGTAACTCCGCTTGCATAGGCTCTTCCGTCGGTATCGTCGAAATATCCGTTATTTCCTTGACGCTCGTTAGACCATGAAAAACGGCAGTCTTCTGTGATTCTGAAAGAGTACGATCCAGCGTATCCTTACAAAACTTTTCGATAAATGCGATTTCGTTTTTGCTATCCTCAAGAAGAAGAGCAATCTGAGAAACGGCGGCCCCTATGACCATTTCCGCTGTATCGGCAATTCGCGGAAGGAGAAAAAGTTTAAACTTCATCTGCTCCATCCGGGTTGCTACGAATTTCGGCAGATAGAGCGGCTCGTTGGGTGGCGCGATGACGACGATGTGCGCTTTTTCCTTCAGACCGAACAGAATAGCGAGCGAATAAAGCGCCGAAGCATTGGTAATCAAAAGGTTTGCGTTATCGTCCGTTTCAATCGGATAC
The DNA here is from genome assembly GCA_031402315.1 of bacterium. Classification (GTDB taxonomy): domain Bacteria; phylum CLD3; class CLD3; order SB21; family SB21; genus JANNSF01. The sequence goes on from JANNSF010000229.1 coordinate 1,128, forward strand.
GGCCACGTTTCACGCGTGAAATGAATCTGACCATCGGTTGCTTTCGAATCGCGACCATGATAGATTTTTGTTTTTACACGCGCATTCCATCGCTCGGCGATGAGGCCTGAAAAAAATTCCATAAAATCGTCCGGAATCTCTTCAACACGCCAGCGAATCGAAAATGTTTTGTCGGCATCAATTCCTGAAACATGGCTGCCGTGCAGTGACTGCTGTTCGAGTTCAGGGTAATCTCTTTTAAGATTCTGAAGCAAAATTTGCTGTTTAGGAAATAGCGAGGACTTGCGTGAGAAATCGATATCTACAAAAAATCGGCGGCGCCCTTCGCCACTCATGTTTTCAAACACCTGATGAATTTTTCCATGAGACAGGGACGCATCGCCTATTCCGTATTGACCGGAGAATAAAGTTGGGCGCTGGCGCTCGCTCATGACGGGGAATTCCGGATAAGCAGGCTTCTTTTTATTGAAAGCATTACGCGTAGCTTTGTCAAGAACCGATGCGACATCACGGAAAATCGGCGGATCGGAAGCGAGCGGCTGAGCTACGCGCTCAAGTACGGTCACTCCTTTTTTGCCGGATAGGAGTTCGCACATTTCTTTTCCGGGGAAAGGCCGCGCGACGCGAAGACTTATTGCGCCTGCTTTTATTTTTTTTGAGCGAAGTGATTCTACAATCGCGGCCGTAGAATTAAAGGATGACCCTTGAGTGAGAATTACATACTCGGCGTCTTCGGTTTGGAACGATTCGATGGAAGAATAATTACGGCCGGTCAACGCCTTGTATTCTGAAAAAACCTGCTGAACCATGGCTTCAGCCGAAGCACTGAAATAGGCCTGCTGCGCTGCCAATTCATAAGAAAGCGCCGATCCGGTTTTTTCAATCCCATGGATTGTCGGAAAATCAAAGTGAAACCAATTGGGAATACGTCGCCGCGATTTTCCAAAAATCATTTTTTGTGCAGGCGTAGGGCAGTCTATAAAATCATCCGGGTTTCCCAAAAATTTTGCAAGAATATCTTGGTCGGGAAAAATGACATTCTCAGCGCTCGTTTGTGCAAATTCCATCGCGATCATCACCGGCGTTAATGACAACTCAGCCATACGATGGGCCATGATCGTCAGGTCAACTGCTTCCTGCACATTTGAGGCAAAAAGCTGAATCCATCCGGAATTCGATGCCGCATGAAAAAAGCGATGATCGCTATTTTGTTCATGGTCCCCGCGATCGGCGTTTTGCGTAAAAATATGGGCGACATATCCCAGATGCCGGCGAACGGATTCCGTAAGCTGTTCTTCTTCCCGCAAGACTTCCTTACCAAACAAAGAAGCGCTTGCCCGAAGACCTGCTGAAGAAAGCCCCATAGCAAACGCCAGCCCTTGTTCGGAATTTTCGATCAGCGGTCGTCCGAATATATTTTCGGTTATGCCTTCCGGCACCGAAGCCAGACCTTCGCTGATCGCCGATTCGACGATCTTGATAGCCGATGCGGCGGTTCGAACCGACTTTTTACCAAGAAATGCAGAATGTGTGTCCATTAGAATTCTTCCTCCGGTAGTACTTCCACTCGTCCGACCGGCAGATAGGCCGCTTGTTTTTTCGCGAACTGCCCGCCCTCAACCCAGACAATTGCACTGGTAGGGCAGCGCCGAATTGCTTGCGGTGAAGCCAGGTTGTTTTTTGAGTAATCTATCACAGGGAGATTATTTTTCATTTGAATGAGTCCCGGCGCTGCGTCCGCAACACATCGTGTACATGCATTGCAGGCTACGGAACAGCGTTCCAATGCCGCATCGCCTTCCAAAAGAGACCGGCATTGTACGATGAGCTTTTGACTGATCGGCATGATGGTGAAAAGATCTTTCGGGCAAATTTCTACGCAATCATTGCATGCGGTACACAAATCCACATCCACAACCGGCAGGCCGTCCGAATTCATAGAGATCGCATCAAAATTACAAACCCTTTCACAATCGCCCAGCCCAAGACAGCCCCATGTACAATCTTTAATTCCTCCGGCCACCATCGAAACGCTTCGGCAGGTTCGACGGCCATAGTAATTCGCCTGGTTATGACTCTCTTGTTTTCCGCCCGCGCACAATAGCCGCGCTGTGCGCTTTTCTTCAAAACCCGCATCAACACCAAGAAAATTCGCAATAGCTGAAACGCCCGATGGAGAACTAACCGTACACTTGCCGGGCATATTTTCCCGGCTCACGACACTCTCCGCAAACGCACGGCATCCGGGCCTTCCGCACGCTCCGCAATTGGATCCCGGCAGCATCGATTCGACCTGATCAATACGCGGATCTTCGTACACGCGAAGCTTTTTATAAGCAAAGGCAAGAACCGAAGCAAACATAAGTCCAAGCCCCACCATGATTGATACCGCTGTTATGATTTCTGGGATCACAATAATTCCTGAATTTGTCAGACGTTCCGTCCGGCGATGGTTCAGTTAAATGGTTCTGCTCGTTTAATAAGTTCCGGCAATCCTGCTTCTGCAGAATTGATCGGCAGTCCCGGGTGAATACATTTCGCGGGACACACTTCGGCCGCTTTGACGAGCTGAGCAAAACTCCCGCTCCGCGCATCTGCGATGTAGGCTTGTTTCGCGCCGTTATATTTAAAAAGATTCGGATTGATATTGATACATTCATTGCAGCTCGTACAACGAATGGTATCAAGCCAAGGATCGGCCGAAACGGAAAGCACTTCCTCCACAACTTTCGGCGGCAATGCTTTCTCGACAATAGTTTCTGATGCAGGAATGGGTGTCACTTTATTTTGGATTTTTCGTTCGACCGGCATTTCAGCAGAACGCGCGGGCAGTGTATCCAGATCCAGCAGAATCGAAGACAACTTTTCCATCGCCTCGCGAGCCGTTGTTTCACGTACTTTCTCAATCTCAAGACGATGGGCTTCTTCGAGTTCACCGATTTCCTTCTGCTTATCTTCAATCATTTCCCGCCGTGTTTTTTCCACGGCACGCTCGACGTGATAACTATTGATGCCGCCGAATTCCTGAATAAAATGCCAAAAATCCAAACGCTCTTGTCCGAACAGAACAACGTCATGCGTTGTGGCCACTTTATGTAGCACGTTATCAAAGTCAACCATCCAGACAAACGGGATTTTCGCGTACGCCTCCGACGTTGACATTTTCAAATAGTCGGAATACAAAACAAGGTCATCCGACCAATACGCCGACGGGACATCAAAGAAGTGACCGGCAAAGCTTTCATCCTGCGCCGCAAAATCGGCAAACGTGAATGGTATTCGGATGGTTGAAGGTTGGTTATTCTTATTTTGAATTTCCAACTCATAGACCGGCCAATCTTGGTCCGCCTGAGGATTGCCTTCGATATTGAATCGACTACCCCATTGCACGCCCCTCTGCTGATCGTATGAAAATTCCGGAAATGTCCGGCTTTCCAGAGCCGCTCCGGCAAAAACGTAGGGGTTGCCTTCGGGATTGTCTTTTGGAGACCAAACATAAAATAGAGCAGGTGAACAAGTTGAAAGACCCCGTAAGAAACCGTCGAAAAGGCGATCCGGATGAATGGAAGTGGATTGAAAAACGAAAGTATTGCGATGGGAAACCACCATCGCGCCGAGCTCCTGCATAAGCGAGAAGTCATCGCCTTCGGCGTTTTTGGATATTGAACCCGTGCGCGTCTCTGTTTTTATAACCAGTGTCTTGATGGGCTTATGCGATGCCAACATTTTTGAGAAATCGGTCAGTCCGTGACCCATTAATTCATCGATATCCGTTATCATAACCACCGGTGGGCAGATGGCCATTTCATTTTCCGTGAAGGACTTCCAATCAAAGCGTGCAAAGTAATCGTCATGGATTTCCGCATCATAATGATTGTCTATTTCAAGACTCGCGATGCGAAGGGCGCTGATAAAATCCGCCATGGACTTCATGTGTCTGTCAAAGGCGTTTTGAACGCCCTGACAAAGGTTGTACTTTTCTGAAAAAATCACATTAGACGACGGAAAAAGTCGTCCTAGACTTTCCTTATTTTCTTCGGCCATTACGATGACAGAATCTTGCTTGAAGTAATGGTCGGCATTTATCAATATGGCCAAAATTCCCTCGATACGGCGAATTCGTTCGGCTGGCATGATGACCGAAGCGGACGCAGGAATTACGTTGGAGAATTTATCGAAATTGATAAACGAGCCTCCGTAGCCGTACAAATCCTTGAGCGCTTTGGGGGCATTGGCCTCGGGGCTTTTCTGTCGTTCGACGCGAAGGAAATCCTCCAGCCTTTGTTGCAGAAGGCTTACTTCATCCGATAATTTCTGAATGAAGGTTCGAGATCTAACCTGCAGTGAGGTGCCTAACAAATCAAACGGCGTCTCATGACAAAAGGTCACGAGCCGGCCCGATTGGGGCAACCTACTCTTAAGTTTTTCCGTGTCATCATAAAAACTTTTGCCCGCATCCCCTTTGATTTTCAAATGCGTCTTCAGCTTTTCAATTGACGAATCAACCACATCTCCAAATGACATCGAACGTCCCTTTGCTTCGCGGATCATCACTTCCAATCGGGGCAAATTATCCTTTAGAATTTTTGCATCATCGGCTGCCGACGCAAAATCGTCCACCGCCTTACTCAAAAGTTTGGAAAGAGAAATAACCGATGGTTGACCTCTTTCTGCAGAACCATTGTCTACCCAAACCGGAAAATCATGTTGGATACGACCCATATCTCGATACGGCATGAGTAAGGCCGGAAAAAGAGGCGTACGATCGACAGGCTTGCGACCCGTTTGGCCGCTTCGGTAAAAAACGCGAACTTTATGCCAAAACTCTGAGATGGACTTCTTATCCTCGGCTGGTTTGACGTCCGGCATGACCGGCATTTCGATAACGGATGCCTTTTTTTTTAAGGGTGCCGCGTACTTGATTTCGGAAGGCACAGATCCCAATTTGAGCAGTGCATCCAGTGACGTGAATTTGTTTTCCGGGCTCGACATTTGAGCAACCTCTCTCTTCAATGGATTGGTCATACCGCGAACTTGTCTAATTCTCTATTGATTGCATTCTCCTTGTCGCTGGGTGTAATTCCCATATTGTGCGCACCGTATTCATCGTAATGTTCTTTCGTTTTATCCTGATACAAAAGACCGATAACCTGACGGTCGTGATTTTCGGCGAGTTCGCGGGCCTTATTCAAATCCGATGGATCGTGGTCCACGACGCTCTTGTACATTTTGGCGATCGCCGGATCAACTTGAATTCCGTTTTTGTGGGTCAATAATGTGATCGCATCCGGACTGCTCATCGTAGTCTGGAACAGATCTTTTTGAAATATCGGGCAACGCTGCAAGATGCGGATAAAGGATAGACCGGGATGTTCGAAACCAGCTTCGATCGTCGCGTAAAGATGCGCAGGATTCCAATCAACCGTTTGCGCCACAAAGGAAGCATTCGCCACACCCAGCGTTGTTTGAATAGGATTGATGGGTGGAAGGCGCGATCCGCGCGGCGTTGTATTGGAGACCGTGCCCTTGTTTGACGTCGGTGAAGTCTGCCCTTTGGTCAAGCCATAAATCTCATTGTCAAAAAGCAGTACCGTGATATTCATATTGTATCGAATCGCATGAATCCAATGTGCCGTGCCAATCGAACAGCAATCGCCGTCGCCGGTCGCCACAAAAACGTGGAGGTCCGGCCGGCGAAATTTGACACCGCACGCTACCGGCAGCGCTCTGCCGTGCAGGCCGTGAAACCCGTACGTTTTCATATAATGAGGAAGCCGGCTCGAACAGCCGATGCCCGAAACAAAGACCGTATTTTCCGGCGGCAATTGTTTTTCACTGCAGAGTCTTTGGACGGCCGTCAGAATACCATGATCACCGCATCCCGGGCACCAGCGCGCCGTTGCGCTTTCATAGTCCGCCAGCGTATAATATTCGTCGGGTACGTCGAGGATACAATCGGATTTTAATCCAAACACGGGATGATCTCCTTATAATTGTAAATGAATTATCATCGCTTTAGACCGGGACCTGTTCCCTGTTTTCAACAAGGCTCAATTCCTTTCGTATCATGTCCAATATAGTTCCGGGGCGCATGGGCTGTCCGTGGACATTGGAAAAACAATCTACATCGGTCAGCGTATGCGCGCGCAAGTACCACGCAAGCTGAGAAATCCGGCGATTTTCCGGTGTGATCATAGGATCGCCGAGGTCATCGGAGTAATTGATCTCCACCGCCATTATTTTTTTGAAACGTTTAAAAATATCTTTAAGCCCCGGCTCGAGAGGCGATAAGAACCTCAGGTGCAGTGATGAAACGCTGCCGCCCAACTCACGTGCTTTGTCGACAGCCTCGTCTATAGCACCCAGTGTAGAGCCCCATCCAACAATCAACATATCGCCTTCCGCATCGCCATGAATCTCCGGTGGTTTCAAAGATTGCAAGAATGCGGCAAGTTTGCGGCTGCGCATACTGCATCCCGTTTGGTTGATCGACGCTTCGTACGCCACTTTACTCCGTTGATCGTGTGCGAGTCCGGTCAGTGTGTACATGCCATTTTTTTGCCCGGGTATCGGTCGACGACTTAGACCGG
>JANNSF010000230.1:0-1984 GCA_031402315.1 bacterium
TTACCAATTCTACGTATGAATGGTAGGCGCAGGCTTCAGACTGCGTCAAAATTGTCTATGGTTAATGTCAAAAATATTTGATCCTTTGAAAGGGTAGTCAGACCAATTTGTAATAATGTTCTTGCGCACGGGATTGTTGAGAATATACCGGACATGTTTTGCAATATCTTGCTCTCTTCTAATAAGATGATCGTAGTAATCCTTCTGCCATCTAACATGACCTCTGTTTTGCGATAGCCAAAATCCCGTTTTCTGTTTGAATCTGTTCATCACTTTCAACGGTTCAGCATCGTCGCAATTCCCTTTCAAAATAACATGAAGATGGTCCGGCATAAAAAGATAGACAAGAACTTCGCAACCGTGAGCCATTGCCTCGGCCATTAGTATTTCAGAGAATCGCATGGCCACTTTTGAATCTACAAACAAAGGATTTCTGTTTTTCATACACGCCGTAAAGGCAACCGTCACATAGCCTTTATAAATGGCAACCGGTAGTCTATGAGAATTTTCTTTAATCATAATCGTACCCTATGGCTGGTGCAGATTTAGGCGCATAATTTTTTGCATAAGTACTAACTCTATTTTATTTGATATTACGCAAGCTGAAAGCTTGCGGCTACCAGTTCTACGTAAGATTGGTAGGCGCAGGCTTAAGCCTGCGATAAGATTCATGCTGTCAATTCGAATTCATTGATTTGCTTTTTCGCAAGCTGAAGCTTGCGGCTACCGGTTCTACCTGCTATTGCGGCTCCAATTTTTTTCCAAGCATCTGCATATTCTCGGCAAGAATCTCCGACGCCATGTGGGATTTACCGTCCTTGTCATTCCATTTTCGCGTTTTCAAAGAACCTTCGATACAAACCAGCGACCCTTTTTTTAAGTATTGACCGCAAACCTCCGCGAGCCCGCTCCAAGCAATGATTTTATGCCAGTCTGTCGCGCTGATCGTTTCGCCTTGCTCGTTTTTATGCGCACGATTCGTCGCCAGTGAAAACATCGCGAAGGGAATTCCCTTAGGCGTGTAGTGAATTTCCGGATTTTTCCCCAAGCGTCCGATGACCATGGCGCGATTTACTGTTCCGTGTGACATGTGTTCTCCTTTTTTTGTTTTGAAATAATAATCACAGAGTAAATCTAATTTTATTTTACGGCGCGTTTCGCTCAAAATTTGAGCGAAAATATTTCGTGGCCATTGTTTTAAAGTCTTTCTTGAGCAAAAAAGATATTTATCGTATCCTTTCCTGTCGGTAAACAATTCAGAAAAGGCTATCATGCAAAAGAAAACCACAGAATTTTCGCGCATCGGAATTGTCATGGGAAGCGACAGCGATTGGGACATCATGCGCCTCGCCGCAGAAACGCTGTCCGAATTCAAAATTCCATTCGAAACAAAAATCGTTTCCGCGCACCGGACGCCGGACCTTCTTTTTGAATATGCGGAATCGGCCGAGTCCCGTGGACTTGCTTGTATCATTGCGGGGGCGGGCGGAGCCGCGCACCTTCCCGGCATGCTCGCGGCTAAAACACACATTCCGATCCTGGGCGTGCCTATTCCTTCCAAATACCTGCGCGGTGAAGATTCTCTTTTATCCATTGTCCAAATGCCAAAGGGAATTCCCGTCGCCACGTTTGCAATCGGAGAAGCCGGCGCAGTAAATGCGGCACTTTTCGCGGTTGCGATGCTTGCGCGCGATCATTCCGGAATTCGAAAAGAATTAAAAACGTTTAGAAAAAAACAAACTGAAAAAGTTCTAGCCATGCGTCTCGCGCGTGGAGTGAAAAAATGATTCTTCCCGGCGCTACGCTCGGGTTACTCGGCGGCGGACAATTGGGTCGCATGTTCACGGTTGCTGCGCGAACCATGGGATTTCAGGTAATTGTACTTGATCCCGATCCGAAAAGCCCCGCGGGAAAAATTGCAGATCGGCATCTCGAGGCGGATTATCTGGATCAAGCCGCGCTGGCGATTCTAAAAAAAGAGTGC
>JANNSF010000231.1:0-4450 GCA_031402315.1 bacterium
CAAAAAATCTGGACTCCGTACGGAGTACTATTGCAAAAATGGAGTCCCTAAAAGCCGGAGAGATGTTACAGCTTGTCGTTCGGAGGAACGGGGAATCTAAAACACTAAAGGGTCCTATCGTTCGCGGGGGCGCCGGGCGTGTGAAAATAGTTGAAAATTCCAACGCAACGGAAAAACAAAAAAGTAGGCTTGAAAGTCTGTTTCAATAAACAATTCAACTGAAGGAATTTCCATGCTCACCGCAAAAATAAAGGTCATGCCTAAGTCCGGAGTACTTGACCCTCAGGGAAAGGTCGTTACCAATTCGCTTGAAACGCTTGGATTTAAAGGCGTTTCAGACACCCGTCTTGGAAAGTACATTGAAATAAAGCTCCAGGGAGATAACCGGGAAGAAGCTAAAAAAGATGTTGATGCCATGTGTCAAAAGCTATTAGCCAATACGGTTATCGAATCGTACGAGTTTGACATCGTCTAGATTAAACACCTTGGAGGAGGGCTACTTTCTGCGAGGTACTAGAAAAAAAAGTTGCTAATCCAGACGCCGAGCACTACATTGGCGCGCATTGAAGATGGTGGGTATAGCTCAATTGGTTAGAGCGCAAGAATGTGGCTCTTGAGGTTGCGGGTTCGATGCCCGTTACTCACCCAGAACCGTAAAATCCTCTTGGAATCACATTCTGAGAGGATTTTTATTTAGAAAATACTTGCTTTGCGGAGATTTGGAATATATATTGCGCGCGCTTTTGAAATGTTCTTTTAATAGAGAGTTATTTCTTAGACGGCCCCATCGTCTAAGGGTTAGGACATCGCCCTTTCACGGCGGTAATAGGGGTTCAAATCCCCTTGGGGTCACCAAAAGGAACTTTCATATAAACCTGCTCAGATTGAGCGGGTTTTTTGTTTTTTAAAGGGATCCTTTCGATTCGAAGTATCAAACCACTAGATTGTATTTTCTGCAGTTATGCAAGGAAGGTCATGCAACAATTGGACTCGCAGTTAAGACCAACTATCGAAAGCTATCCAACACTAAATCAAGTGTTGGAAGAGAGATGGTTTTTATGGCATTGACGGGGCCCGCTTTAAATTCAAATCCGCCACGCTTCCATCCGGATAGTGACTGCATGACTTTCATGCCGGAATCCGAACCCAATTCCCCGGATAGCATCTCTCCGGCGTCAAAATAGATTTTGGCTTCCGGATAGTTTTGTCTAACCAATAGGAGGGTTCCCGTTTTCTTAAGCCGATTGAGCAAATGAATAATCTCGATGAAACTAATCTCGGATAATTCGCCTTTTATTTCTGCGCCACTTTTAATATTGTGAATCTTGTGAACGCGTTTCATAAGTTCACCAACTTTTGTTTGGAGTGTCTCCGGCTGAATTTCCGATTTGATCAAATATTGATCCGCGCCCTGACGAAAACCTTTCTTCCGGGTTACATCGGCATCAAACGAGGTTAGAAAAATAAAGGGGGTCATGGCCGTTTCATCTTTGGCCCTTAATGCGAGGCACATCTGAAGCCCATCCATCTTGGGCATGGACACGTCCGTAATAATAATATTCGGTGAAATTTCAACCGCTTTGTTAAGTCCTTCTTCACCATCCTCGGCATGAGAGATGTCGTAGTCCGAGTGCAAGTGCATACTGATAAGCTTGGCAATATGCGGATTGTCATCCACGATCAGAATTTTAGGCTTTTCCAAACATTTTCCTATTATTTATGCCCATCGAATTAAGTCTCTACTTCATCAGATATAAAGCGGGAACTTTTTGGTTAATTCACCGACTTCCGCCTTGATTTTTTCCAGGGCCATCTTATCCTCGGCGTTTTTAATAGCACGATCGATGAAGTCCCCAATAAGCTTCATCTCATTTTCTTTCATATTACGCGTCGTCAATGCGGCCGTACCAATCCGAATCCCGCTCGTAACAAATGGGCTTTGCTGGTCAAACGGCACCATATTCTTATTGACCGTAATGCCGGCGTGCTCGAGAGAATTTTCGGCTTTCTTACCGGTAATATTTTTGTTGGTCAAATCTACGAGCACCAGATGATTATCCGTACCGCCGGAGACCAGCTGATAGTCAAGAGACATCAATTTTTCAGCGAGTGCCTTGGCGTTTTTTACAACTTGTTCCGCGTAAGCCTTAAAGGACGGCTGAAGAGCCTCCTTGAAAGCTACCGCCTTTGCCGCAATCACGTGCATCAATGGGCCACCCTGAATGCCCGGCATGACGGTGCTATCCAGAATTTCAGACATCATTTTGAGCCGCCCGGATTTTGGAGCCGTAATACCAAGTCGATTTTCAAAATCTTTACCCATGAGAATTAATCCCGAACGCGGTCCACGCAAGGTCTTATGAGTCGTCGTCGTGACGAAGTCACAATGTGCTATGGGACTCGGATGAATACCGGCTGCGATGAGCCCCGCCGGATGCGCCATGTCCGCCATGAGATACGCACCCACTTCGTCCGCAATCTCTCGGAATTTTTCATATTCAAAAAATCGAGTATAGGCGCTCGCACCGGCAATAATCATTCTTGGTCGATGCTCCCGCGCTTGTTTGAAAAGGTCATCGTAATCAATTCGCCCGGTTTCTTTTTTGACGCCGTACGCTACAACCTTGTACATTTTGCCGGAGAAATTAACAGGACTGCCATGCGTCAAATGCCCACCGTGCGCAAGATTCATTCCAAGGATGGTATCACCCGGTTTCAAAACAGAAAAATAGACGGCCATATTGGCCTGACTGCCTGAATGCGGTTGCACATTGGCGTACGCCGATCCAAAAAGCTGTTTTGCCCGGTCGCGAGCTATATTTTCGGCGATATCGACAATTTCACATCCGCCGTAATAGCGATTGCCTGGATAGCCCTCTGCGTATTTATTGGTCATGACCGTGCCCACGGCTTCCATGACGGCCAAGCTGACAAAATTTTCCGACGCAATCATTTCGAGTGTCGTATTTTGACGCGCTTTTTCCTGCACCATGGTTTGATAAATTTCGGGATCGTACTTTTGAAGATTTTGCATGTATGAATCGGTTCCTTATGTATGCCTGCTACAGCATGCGAATAAAATTATTTTTTTTCAATGAAAACATTTTCATCACTTCCTTATCTGTTTAAAAAAATCGCACGCGGAATTAATGGGACATTCGCTGCACTTTGGATTTGACGGGCGGCAAATTTCCCGACCCAAAAATGAAATGGCCATACCCACGCCATTCCAATTCCGTTTGTCAATTTTTTCCATAAGTTGCTTTTCGATCTTGTCGGGTTTATCGCCTTCAGCTATCCCCAGCCTTGGTGCGACACGCACTACGTGCAAATCGACGATGATACCTTCCGCATGGCCACCGGATTCACGTATGATAACGCTCGCCGATTTTCGGCCGATTCCTTTTAATGCCGTCAGCTCCTGCATGGTGTTTGGAATTTCTCCATCGATGAGAGCACCGGCAATGGCGGCAAGCCACTGCGATTTATTGCCAAAATTCCGAACGCCTTTAATCTGCTCCATAATGGCCGTCGGCGTGGCAGCGGCCAGTTCTTTCATGGAAGGATACTTCTCAAAAAATGCAGGAGCGATTGCATTTATGTGTCGATCGGAATCTTGCGCCGACAAGAGTGTCATCACCAGGAGTTGATAACGGTTTTTATAGTCGAGCGGGTGTTTTTTATTTTCATATTTTTTAAGAATAGGCTGAAGCAAATTATCCCAGGCACGAGACTTCTGCGGCTGAATTTTTTTAGTTGGAGTTGCTTTTTCGGCCTCTTTTTTGGGGCCCTTTTTTGCCGACACTTTTGCTGGTTTTGTTGGAGTCCCTTTTGACTTTTTTCTTATCATTTGAATCCTGTTTCTTGTTTTATTTGTTCGACGGTATTAAAAACAATGGGGCAAATAGCATAGTTATTGATCACGCTGTATAGACTGAAAATCATTTCCTCATGATGAAGATGAGGATAATGATGACAGGACTCCGGGCGATCGTCGTAGATCGTACACTTATGATGACTCAAAAAAGGACAAGGCTGAGCGTGCAGATAGTGAAGTTTGCCTTCCAGAGGCCTGAGATACTCGGCTTTAAAGTCGTCGGGTGTCATTTTTGCCGCCGCAGCAATTCTTGAGATCTCATGATAACCGATCGGTGGCTGCAGTTCTGCACAACAGTTACCGCATTGGGTGCAGTCAATTTTAGTTTCAACCTCTTCGAACGTCTTGTGGAAAAGCGCGTCAACTTCCTGCAAGGTCTTTTCCTTAATCACGGACTTGAATCGTAGATTGTCATCAAAACGCGCATCGGCCAAACGCTTTATTTCCTTTATGTCCATTATCATCGTCAGAATAGTTCCGTTTGATAAGCGCCTCCACGACGAAATTTCGCCGGCTCGGCGTGGACCAGCGTTTTGTTGAGTTTGTATTTATCGGCAAAAAGGCGAAAAACTT
>JANNSF010000232.1:0-8603 GCA_031402315.1 bacterium
GGTCAAAAATAATGCGTTTGATATAGGATTGAGTTTCAAAAATCTCGACGATCTCCGGAAATTCCTCCGGATCTTCGCTATTATTGAGTCGCATCCACGAGTCGGCACGATGGGGGCCGGCATTGTACGATCCTAATATGGCGGGAATAAATTCATGGTAAGCATTCGCCTGCTGCCTGAGATAATAAGCTCCAAGATGAATGCTAACCTCCGGATCCTGAAGGTCCAGTAGATCGAAATCCCGCCAACGCAATTCCTGCGCAAGCGCGCGGCTTGTAAACGGCATGATCTGCATGAGTCCGACAGCTCTTGCATGCGAGATGCTCAGAGAACGGAAAGCGCTTTCGGCTTTGATGAGTGCATAGATCAAGGGGCGATCTATACGAAATTCACGCGCATGTTTTTCAATTTCGGTCGTATAATATTCCGGATAGAACATTCGCATTTCCTGATTTTCCGATGCTTCCTTGTAGTTCCTCCTGAGTAGCGAATTCAGATCCACGGCCACGTCAAACGCCTTCAGATCTTCTGAGAAGTCGCGTAACCAGAGGGCGTCTTCCGCCTTATCCATAAAGGGCCGGATCAATAACCGCAGTTCCCGCTCCGAAAAATCCAGGCGTTGTATATCGGCGGCCACCCACACTTTGCGAATCGCACTTCCGTACTTCGTATTTAGCACTTGATTCCATTTGTTGAAAAAAGAATAGGAATTTGACGTCTCCCGAAGATCCATGATTTGAGGTATAGAGTCCGTAATTGTAAAGATATCACGCGCCGAAATCCGATCACCCTTTTGATGAAGTGCGTAACTCAACATGCCGTAATAATTATCCAATTTTCCCAGCGCCAGTCCCTGAAAGATTTTATTCGCCTCTTCATTCCGATTCATCTTTTCAAAGGCCTTTGCCGTCCAATACTCGCTCCGCTTGGATGCTCGTGGAAAATGTTTGGCAGTTTCCGTCCACATGGCGATGGCGGAGGAATACTCTTTTAATTTGTACAAATTGAAAGCTTTGCGGAATGCCGCCGACTGTGTATAGCTTGACCCCCACTTTAATTTATCAATCAATTGGTCATAGTACTCATTGGCGATGCGCAAATTGGCCGAGTCACCGCGAAGCGAAAAATTGTTGGCCATTTCATAGACGATGTACTGTTTCCAAGGCGTGGTCAACGTCGCTTTGTCAAGATATTCTCTGTAGGCCGACGTCGAAATCTCCCACTTCATCGCATAACGTGCCGCTTTGGCCAATTGAAAAAGCGATTCTGTATGCTTGTACGTGTGCCACAGGTTCTGAAAACGATTTACGGATTCATCGTAGCGACCTTGTAAGAAAGCGATTCGGCCAAGATTAAACTCGATTTTTTTTAAAATCTCGGGGTCCGGTGATTTTTTTCTCAGACTTTCAAGCATCACAATGGCTTCCGAATAACGCCCCTGAAGGATGAGTATATCATTCTGGAGAATCACTTCTTGATCGGACACCGGCAATTTGAAGCGTTTTGTCCATTGAATGATCAGATAAGCTTCATCCGAATAAGGAGCGTTTTGGAAAATTTTTTTCCAGATCGCGACCGCGAGGTCCGGACGGCCGGATTCAAAAAAGGCGCGGGATCGCCACCAATCTATCTGAGAACTAAATTGATTCTTCAACGAGGGAATTTTTTTTATGTAGGCCTCGGCCGAATCCAAATAAGCGTGGGAGGTTTTCCAAGTTTTGTTTCGAATCATTTCCTGGGAAAGCCATAGGCTGGCTTCCGGCATGAAGACCGTGGACGGAAAACGCTTTATAAGCTCCCGCAACGTGACCGCCGCAGAAGCCCCCGAAGTTTTACGCTGGATCTTTGCGATTTCAAAAAGTGGATAGTCACCGAGTAAGGTGTCGCTTGCCGTACGCGAAAAACAATCCATCGCTTTTGAATCCAGGCCTGCCGCCGCATAACTAGACCCCAATTTGAAATGAAACGAAAATTGCGTTTCCAATACTGGATCGATTTGACGGGCCATTTCGAAGTATTGTATCGCGAAATCATATTGTCTATTCTTGTACAGCTCATCCGCAAGATGATGGAGATTTCCGGACGGCTGGGCTTCATGGCGGAATATCGACTCATTTGGAAAAATCAGTGCGACCATAGTTAGACAGTATAGAAACACGTCAGGTTGACTTTCCGGAAATCATCTTTTTTCAGACAAATTGTTGATTATTTTCTGATAACCTTTATCGTTGCGTATTGCGACAAGATCCTCGTCCGACTGAATGCTGGCAAGATCGCGGTATCCATACTTAACGGCTTTTTCCAGGGCTTTGACCGCTTTCCCCACTTCCCCGCTGCGAGCAAGCGCGCAAGATAAATTGTAGAACGCTAAAGAATCGTTGGGATATGCCTTCGATGCAAGGTCATAGCTGACCGCCGCACGCTTCCATTCACCGGCAGTTATGAATTGATTACCCTTAATTTTTCCATATTGGTTCACATAGAACAGGCATCGTGCCGCCGCTTGACGTTCGAGAACATCTTTCGATTCGACTCGTCCCACCCAGTCGCCGATCGTCTGAAGAACCTTTTTTAAGTTTGGGTCTTCGTCCGCATCAAAAACGGGTCCCACCATTGTATATTGGACTGCGTCAAAAGCATCCTGAAACTCAACTTCTTTACTATGGATGGATTTTGCTCGATCCGTCCACTTCTTGTAGGCTTTAGTATTCTTAAGTGAATCGTACAGATTGGCCTCTTGGCGCACATCCAAAAAATCTTGAAAGTCCATTTGCATGCGATTCACCCATACCGTGGCGTCGTAGGTCTTTCCGTCGGCTAACAATTTTGCCAAAAACGATTTGCGCTCACCGAAGAGTTTCTCAATCCAGGATTGATCCTTCGGCTTAATCCCATTTCGAATCGCCTGAATCTCCATCCATTCCATCCCAAGCTGAAAATCTTCCGAAGGTGCCCATTGGTGATTTCCATCAAAATATGCGATTCGATGAGTAACACGGCGTTGCTCCAGAAGATCATCCAAATAGGTCATTTCGCTATGATTAAAATCTTCATATCCGGCAATGCCGTAATAAATAAATGGAATCTGCATCGGTATGTCCTGCAATTGACTAAATCCGGCGCCGATTCCAATAATTCCTGTAACCTGATTGGGGTATCGCATGCCTAATTCCGTCGCCGTTCGGGAGCCGCCTGAAAAACCAGTCGCATAAACACGTTTCGGATCGATATTAAATCGCTTGTGGGTGTCTTTCCACATGGCATGCAAGGCATCGATATTGGTCTGCCAAGGTCCGTTTCTCGAAACCCAAGAGCAAACAAAAATAAAACTGTGCTGTTCCATGATTTTGTAATACAACGAAGTAGGCATCATAGCCCTCGCACCCGGCTCAAAACAATAGATAATGGGCCACGGCGTCGTCGGGTCATAATTGGAAGGAAGGTATAAACTGTAGGTCTCTCCGGAATCGGCGGAACAAAAGACTTTTTCGGTAATTTGGCCTCTCGGAAAATCTTGTGCCCGGGCACATCCTACAATAAAAATAGCAATCAGTATCCCTTTACGCATGAAATCTCCTTTGCTTTCGCCAAAGGATTCTCATCGATTGGCGACATTAGACTTTATTTTTTCTCACCTGAATGAATGAATTCACACAAAGAACAACAAAAATCAAGCAGATCACGGACATTCCGGCCTTCATGTGAAGCGCTGTGCTTCTTTCAAATTCCGTGCCCATCATCATCTGGATGGACTTCCATACACCGTCGATGGACCCGATCACGCCCAGAATCCCAACAAGGACCGCGCCATGCATGGCATGCTTCCTTAAGGACTCCTTTAACGCCATCAGGCCAAAGATAATCAGCAAGAGTCCAAAGCCACTCGGAATAAGTGCGGTTGGACTGATGGAGCCGGTAACGGTGTATCCGATAATACCATACACGACAAGGACAAGGCCGAAGCCAATCGTAATCTTATTCATACTAATTTACGCCAATCTGTTAGTTAAAGTTTCTTTTTGTTATTCCATTAAATCAAAATGGGTGTTATTGTGGATTGATCATTTTTTCAGGTTTTACCAGCTCGTCAAATTTCTCACCCGTCAGCAAGCCTAGTTGAATCGAAGCCTCGCGCAAAGTTATATTATCATGAAATGCTTTTTTGGCAACCTTGGCCGCACTATCATAGCCGATGTGAGGATTTAAAGCGGTCACCAGCATCAGCGAATTATTCAAATGGCCCTGAATCTGACTGGTATTGGCTTCAATTCCCACCGCACAATGTTCATCAAACGAAACGCACGCATCTCCGAGCAGCCGGATGGAATTGAGTAAATTAAAGATTAAAACCGGTTTATAAACGTTTAATTCAAAATTACCCGACGCACCGGCAATATTAATGGCCGCGTCATTTCCCATCACCTGGGCGCACACCATTGTCATTGCTTCACACTGAGTAGGATTGACCTTGCCGGGCATAATCGAGCTTCCTGGCTCGTTATCGGGAATCGAAATTTCACCGATACCGCAACGAGGGCCACTGGCCAACCACCGAACATCGTTGGCTATCTTCATCAAGGCCGCTGCCAGTGTTTTTGCCGCACCGCTTGCAAATACGATGGCGTCGTGTGCAGCCAGCGCTTCGAATTTATTGGGAGCCGAACGAAAAGGAAGCCCCGTGATTTGCGAAATATGTTTTGCACCCGTATCCGCAAATTTTGGATGCGTATTAAGCCCCGTACCAACCGCCGTACCACCCAGGGCCAGATCGTAAAGTCCGTCGAGAGCCATTTCCAGCCGCTTTACATTATTATCAAGTTGCTGCACATACCCGGAAAACTCCTGACCCAGAGTTAGAGGGACGGCATCCATCAAATGTGTGCGGCCGATCTTAATAATACTTTTGAACTCCATCGACTTTCGACCTAACGTATCGCGAAGCCGTTTCACCGAAGGAATCAAATGATTCACCATGCGCTCCGCGGCCGCAATGTGCATGGCGGTCGGAAACGTATCGTTGGAGGATTGTGCTTTATTGACATCATCATTGGGGTGGATCGGCTTCTTACTTCCCAAAATGCCACCGGCGATTTCAATCGCACGATTCGAAATCACCTCGTTGGCATTCATGTTGGTTTGTGTTCCGCTACCCGTTTGCCATACCACAAGTGGAAAATGGTCATCCAGTTTTCCTTCGACGACTTCCTTTGCGGCTTTGACGATGAGTTCGGCTTTTTCGGACGAGAGCGATCCCAATTCTTTATTGGACAGTGCCGCAGCCTGTTTAAGTATACCCAACGCACGGATCATTTCGCGGGGAAATCGGTCCCCTCCAATCTTGAAATTGGAAAGGGAACGCGCTGTCTGAGCGCCGTAGTATTTGTCGTTAGGAACCTGAACTTCGCCCATGCTATCCGTCTCTATTCGATAACTCATTTCAAAACTCCTCCATTTCTCTCAAAGCGTTTGGTCCTTCTTGGTATTAATTACCGGCAGTCTGCATTCACCAAATACCACTCGCGAATGCAGGTACCGCCTGCATCCTTCGAAAGATACAATATATAACCTTTGCTGTCCATGCATGTCTCGTAACCGCCGGAACAAGTACTAAGTTGATGCCGGTCATCGTCGTATTTTTCAGTCTGTTGATCGATCATGGAATTCAAACTCTGTAAAACGCCGCTGTCGGTTACCTTTTCTTTCACGACGATGGCTTTCCCACCGGGATAATTGAAGGTGTCTCCATTTTTTGTCATCGGTACAAATACCGCGGCAAGACCCATTTTCTTAAGGTTTTCCTTGACGGCCTTGAGTTCGGCACTCGCTTTTTCGCGATGTGCCTTCTTTACTTCAACTTCCGCCGCTTCTTTTTTAGCCTCTTCTTCTTTTATCATGCGCTCTTCATCGAGTTTTTTTGCTTCCGCCTCGGCCTTTGCACGATTTTCCGCAAGCATCGTCATCTCTTTTTGTTTATCCGGTTTGGACGACTTACCGCTTCCTCCGCAACCTATCATAAGTGTGAGAGCGGCGAAAATAATTAATGTTTTCATGGTAGGTTCTCCTCGTTTTTTGTGAAATCAATTTAGAAGGTTTTTTTTTTGCGGCAAGGAAATTTAAAGTTTACTTTTTTCTCTTTTTTTGCTACCTTCTTCGCACCTTATTAAGATATTTTCTTGATGCGTCCTATGTTGGTAATGATACGTGAAATTGGAATATGAAAAAATCTAAAATCTTTTTTGTCTCGCCGGCTTTTTATCCTTTTGTCAAGTACGGACGAAGCGCTGAGTTTTCTTCATCGTTGCCGAGTCACCTGCAAGCGCTTGGTCATGAAGTACGAGTCTTAATGCCCAAATACGGATCCATCAATGAGCGCAAGCATATTATTCGGGATATCATTCGTATGCGTGAAATCACGGTGCATATGCGTGACGAAGATATTCCGGTGGCGGTTAAGTCCGGTTTTATTCCGGAAACAAAAACACAGATTTATTTTGC
Source organism: bacterium (assembly GCA_031402315.1). GTDB lineage: Bacteria > CLD3 > CLD3 > SB21 > SB21 > JANNSF01. The sequence continues at coordinate 6,496 of JANNSF010000232.1, forward strand.
CGAATGCGAAAAATATTTTAAGAGGCAGGGTCTTTTTCATGATCCGCGGTCGGGCGAGCCTTATAAAGATAACGACGAGCGCTTCATATTCCTTGCAAAAATCGCCATTGAAACATTGAAGACCTTAGGCTGGCAGCCGGATATCATTCATTGCTGCGATTGGCAGACGGGTGCACTTCCCGCCATGATACACGAGGAGCAAAAAAGGAGCAACTTTTTCAAAAAAACGGCGGTCGCATTCTCGTTGATTCAAACGGACGAAGGCGGTTTCGTTGATAAATCGGCGTTTGAAAAAATGTTCACAAAAGACGAACAGTACGACAAGAACGACTTCATTATCAAAAACAAATTTAGTTTCTTAAAGGCCGCCATTACCCACGCGGATGCAGTTACCGTGCCCTTTACGCACAAAAGATGGAAGACCATAACAAAACCGACGTCCGATATTGAAACCATCATAGCCGGCGCTAAACTAATGACCGATATCGAATTTGGAGCCGAGCACAATTATTGGAGCCCCAGCAATAACGCCCTCGATAAGCCTTACACTTTTGAGAAACTCGAGCGGCGTGCGGTGAATCGCGAAAATTTCCTCAAAGATCGACGGACCGGACTCGATCATGAAGCTTTCATCCTTGGCATTGTGGCCGAAAATCTTGCCGTGCAACACAAAGAAATTGCGTCTTATCTCAAAGCCCTTAAGGATATTCCGCTTCAGATCCTGATCCTGGGTGATGAAACAATTTCGGCGTACGCCACATTAAAATCGATCGTGGGCAAGAACCCCAATCACAAAATTTGCACTCTGACCGATCCGGAAGAACACGCGCGCCACTTTTTTTATGCGGCCGCCGACGTATTTGTCATTCCGAAGACCGAAAACTACGCGGATATTCATTACCTTCATGGAGTTCATTACGGCTCAATCCCTCTCATTTCGGACGATTCGCATTTTGCCGAAAGACTGGATCCTCTTAAAGAAAAGACCGGCTACGCTCTAGTCTATACCGATGAAAAAGATTTTGTAAAGAAGGTCCAGACCGCTCTTGATATTTACTCCGACAAAGAGCGGTGGCAAAATCATGTTCAGCGTGCCATGAAAGCAGACTTGAGCTGGGATAACTATACGACGCCCATTGTCAAGTTGTACGAAAAAATTCTCTCCAAATTAAGATAAAGATGCTTCGCTATCTTGCGTTTTACGGAGTTGCCGCCTTTGGAACTCTTTACGCTCAATATCGCGTTGAATATACCGTGACAGTTCCCAATCCGGAACGACGCTCCATTTATGTTCAAATGGGGTTGTCAGGATTTCGTGAATCAAAAGCGACGCTGAAAATGCCTGCGTGGGCACCCGGGAGTTATACTACGCTAAATTTCGGACGTTGGATTGATAGTGTCCAGGCCTTCGATGCTCTCAATAAATCGCTTCGAATAATACGAAAAGACATCAATACATGGGAAATTGACGTTAGCCCAAGCCTTGCCCGCATCAGTTACATTGCTCGCGATATTCCTGAAGAACCGTGAGAGTCAGCGCCATATCGGCACCGTTATCGATGGTGGTAACTTGATCCAGAATATCATTGGCCGGATTGCTGTCAATGCTGGTGGTGGCCACGGTGGCGCGTGCGGCCCCGGTGGTGCCTGCGCTGGCCAGGCTCCTGACGGTAACATCCACCGTTTTTACCACCGCCGTGCCCGGCCCGCTGATATCACCCGCCAGGCTGGCATAGGTGCAAGTGACCTTATGCATGCCCCCGTTGTAGGCGCAAGCCGTGGTATCTGAAACCGAAACAAAGGTCGTTTCCGCACCCAGCGTAAAAACCAGCGTCACATTATTGGCGGTATCGGTGGTGTTATTGGTGATGGAGGCGGTGTAGACGATTAAGCCGCCACGCACTGCGGGGTCCGGCGTATCAACAAAATTGGAAACCAGCATATCGACCGCAAGCGTCGGTAATGGCAAGAGCAGCGCAAATATGAACGGGAGGCCAGCCAGCAGACTGGTGCGCCGCTTGTTTAGCCCAAACAACGAGGTTGTTGCCAACCCCAACAACATCCATATCAAATGAAATAATTTGTTCATAATTTTCGTTTTTAATAAA
>JANNSF010000233.1:0-4204 GCA_031402315.1 bacterium
GTGGTGAAGCGCAAACTTCCAAAATCGCATTTAAAAATTTGACCTCGGCTCAACGCTCTGCGCTTATCTCATTTCTTAATTCACTTTGAACAACTGAGATATATGAATCATCATTTTGTGATTGTCTATCATATACACTGTGAATCATCGTATGAAGACCGTTTTGTACAACTTTTCTCCACGCGTGCACATGCCATAGATCGTTTGCCGGGGCCCGAAGGATTTGCAGGAACCTAATGCCGAATGTGAAGAGTACTCGATTGTAAACTTCTGAGAAAATGAAGATTCATTTAAAGCAGGGACGAGTTCACCGGAAATCAAACAGTCATGGCGCGATGATGGCCGATTGGAGCTGGAAAAACTTTTTCAAACGCTTTGGCTTGATTGTAACTCTCTTTTTTCTTATCAAAGGATTGTTATGGCTTCTAATGCCACTGATCCTGACGTGGTATGTGTCATGCGATTGACTCTATCATGCAAACTCGACGGGACTTAAGGCATTAGCCGCGTGAATCGACGATGCTCATGCACATAGAAAGTAGAATGGCTATTTTTAGTTCTGCAGAGAAATCCCGATAGTCGGTCATTTACAAAACGCATCTATGAGTGAAACGCCCTACACGCACCGACTCGCCGTTATCGCCTATATCATCGACAACGATAAATTCCTGCTTCTCAAGCGAAATACTCCGCCACGAATCTGGGGACCTCCGGGCGGACGATTGAATGCCGATGAAAATCCAGACACCGGAATCTTACGCGAGGTGCGGGAGGAGACAAAACTCGAAATCGAACTTATCGCGCCGGCTTATATCTGGCATGGGAATTTTGGAAGTGGAATTTATGTTTCCATTGATTATCTTGCGCGCGTCAAAAATGGCGCGGTGGAGCTTTCGGATGAGCATACAGATTTTCTATGGGCTTCTATTGAAGATCTAAGGCGCGGCGATCCGGAGCTATCGAACGCCGCCTCCGGGTTTAAACTCAGTGATTTTGAGATGGTTTGGACACTTTACAATAAAATTTGTAATCGAATCGAAGGCCAATGAAAACACTATTTACCCTCGTTTTAACTCTTGTTATGCTAAATGGCTGTGGACAAAAAATGAACTATCCGCAAACTAAGAAAATCAATCAGACGGACGACTATCACGGTACGTCGGTCGCCGATCCTTATCGCTGGTTGGAAAATGATACGGCCTCGGACACACGCGTCTGGGTGGAAGCCGAAAATAAAGTGACGTTCGATTTTTTGAAAAAAATTCCCTTCCGTGACCAAATCAAGAAACGTCTTGAAGAAATATGGGACTATCCAAAGTATTCCGCACCTTTCAAAAAAGGCGATTATTATTTCTTCTACAAAAATGACGGCCTGCAAAATCAAGCTACGCTTTACTTTCAAAAAGGGCTGAAAAGCGAACCTAAGGTATTTATCGATCCGAATTCGCTTTCCAAGGACGGTACCGTCGCCCTCTCCGGCGTTTTCTTTTCAAGGGATCATAAGCTCTGCGCCTACATGGTTGCGGAATCCGGCTCCGACTGGAATCGGATCTATGTTTTGGACGTAGAAACACAAAAAAAATTGACCGATGAAATTCGCTGGGTGAAGTTCTCCGGCGCGAATTGGCGCGGAAATGGCTTTTACTATAGCCGATATGACGAACCGATCGCCGGCACGGAATTGTCCAAACAAAATGAGTTTCAGAAAGTCTATTACCACGAAATCGGGAAGCCTCAAAGCGCGGATGTTTTGATTTACGAGGACAAACAACACGCGCGCCGTGGTTTTGGCGCGGGAACCACCGAGGACGAGCGTTTTCTCGTCGTCACCGCCTGGGAAGGAACCAGCGGAAACGAAGTGTATGTGAAGGATTTGAAGAATCCGAAATCAGAATTTCAAATGCTTTGCAAGGGCTTCGACCATAATTACGACGTGATTGACAATCTCGGTGACGAATTAGTCGTTTTGACCGATAAGGGAGCTCCAAAATATCATTTGGTCGCGATCAACCCGAAGAACCCGGATGTAAACAATTGGAAACAAATCATTCCGGAAAAAAAAGAATTACTGGAAAAAATATCCCTCGTTGGCAATAAGTTTTTCGCCTCGTATCTCAAAGACGCCAGCACAAAGATTCATGAATACGATCTCGCCGGTAAATTTGAGAGGGAAATTGATCTCCCCGCGATTGGCACGGCAACCGGCTTTGGAGGGGAACGCAAGGATAAAGAGGCGTTTTACACCTTCACGTCGTTTACGTATCCGCCGATGATCTACCGCTACGATATCGCGGCAAGTAAGTCGGAACTTTTTATAAAGACCAAAGTGAATATTGATCTGGACGCGTATGAAACGAAGCAGGTTTTTTACGCGAGCCAAGACGGAACAAAAATCCCCATGTTCATCGTTCACAAAAAAGGAATTCCTCTCGATGGAAATAATCCGGCGAATCTCTACGGCTACGGCGGATTTAATATCAGCCTGACGCCGGCTTTTTCTCCCTCGCGAATGATCTTACTGGAGCAAGGCGGTGTTCTCGCGATTCCCAATCTACGCGGCGGCGGGGAATATGGCGAGGATTGGCACAAGGCCGGTATGCTTGATAAGAAACAAAATGTATTCGATGATTTTATTGCCGCAGCCGAATATCTAATCGCCAACAAATACACATCCAATCAGAAACTGTCGATCTCCGGCGGTTCGAATGGCGGCTTGCTGGTGGGCGCCGCGATGACGCAAAGACCGGACTTGTTCAAGGTCGCCTTCCCGGCCGTCGGTGTACTCGACATGCTTCGCTATCACAAATTTACAATCGGTCATGCCTGGGCGGTCGAATATGGAAGCAGCGACAGCGCCCTGCATTTCAAAAATCTCATTCAATATTCTCCACTCCATAACCTGCGCGAGGGTGTGAACTATCCCGCGACCCTGATCACAACGGCCGACCATGACGATCGTGTCGTGCCGGCGCACTCCTTCAAATTTGCGGCAACGCTCCAGGAAAAATACCGCGGTCCGAATCCCGTGATGATCCGCATTGACAGCAAAGCCGGTCATGGCGCCGGAAAACCGACCTCCAAAATTTTAGAAGAAGCCGCCGACGTCTATTCATTTATGTTTTATAATATGGGTTTTGCGCCGAAAACATTTGACGCCAAACCAAAAATGTAGAAAGTCTATCATGTCCCATACGGAAATGATTCTGATCCTTGATTTCGGTTCGCAATTCACGCAGCTGATCGCTAGGCGTATTCGCGAGCTACATGTCTATTGTGAAATTCATCCTTTCAATATAAAACCTGAAAAAATCAAGGCGTTGAATCCCAAGGGAATTATTCTCTCCGGAGGGCCGTCCAGCGTCTATGAAACGGGAGCACCGCTTCCGGACAAAATCATTTTCGAGCTGAATATTCCGGTTCTCGGCGTTTGCTACGGTATGCAGGCGATGACACACTTGCTTGGCGGCATTGTCGACAAATCGGCGCACCGTGAATACGGGCGCGCCGAAATAACGATTTCTAATCACGACGACCTGTTTAAGAATTTTTCCGGAACTACAACGGTCTGGCAAAGCCATGGCGACCGCTTGGAGAAAACTCCGGCCGGTTTTGAAAGCATTGCAGAAACAACCAATGCACCGATCACGGCGATTCGCAATAAAACCAAAAAATTCTGGGGCGTACAATTTCATCCCGAGGTCGTGCATACGCCAAAGGGTATTGAAATCTATCGTAATTTTGTTTTTGAAATCTGCGCGTGCAAAGGTGACTGGACTTCCGCCTCCTTTATTCAAACCACAACGGATACGATTCGCCGACAAGTCGGAAAAGGCCACGTAATATGCGCGCTTTCCGGAGGTGTGGATTCTTCGGTCGTCGGGATGCTACTTCATCACGCGATACCCGATCAATTCACGGCTATTTTTGTTGACAATGGTCTCCTTCGTAAAAACGAACGGGCGCAGGTCGAGGCCGCGTTCAAATCGGTTTTCAAAAATCATCTGATCACAGCCGATGCTTCGGATTTATTTCTCTCGCGCCTTGCCGGAATAACCGATCCGGAACAAAAACGTAAAATCATCGGCGCAACGTTCATTGATGTTTTTGATGCCGAAGTGAAAAAGCTTCGCGCGCATGGCGATATCGATTTTCTCGCACAAGGCACTCTTTATCCGGATGTCATTGAGAGCGTTTCAGTCAATGG